>QHOP01000107.1 GCA_003219345.1 Verrucomicrobiota bacterium | reverse complement strand
ATGCAGAAGTTGTGCAGTTTCCGCAGATGAACATTCGTGCTGACCGTGCCCGCCTTGAGAGAAGCGAGCAGATGTTCGGCTTGCGTCTCGACGATGACACGATTGCGAATCAGGTCCAACGCCTTTTCTCTCGCCGCGCGTTGCCAGCGATCTTTCGTTGAACCGGTCTTCATTTCGATGATGGCATCAAGGGCGTTCTGCCACGTCCGCGTTGGGACGCGTGAATCTGTGCCTGCCAGGTAGGCCTTGGCGATTTGAAGATTCAGGTGCGGTTGGCGAAAGGATTCATTGCGGGCGTTGAGCAATGACATCGCCTCCGCGCGGTCTTTCGTACCAAGGCTTTCCTGTTTTCGGGTTTTCGTATCCTCAATGTAGAACGTGCCGCCGAGCTTGCGGCGGTACAGAATGAAACGACGTTTCATAGACTCAGACTTTTTGGTCCGAGGCTATGAGGATGCGCGCGGCTTTGGGTGTATCAGCTACACCAAACGGGCAGCGAATCCCGTTTTCACCAGTAAAGACCCCGTAAATTCGGGCCTTTTCGCTCAGTTTTACTCCGGCTTGAATTTCACTGGCACTTTCACTGGCACTGACAGGACGTTTTTGGGCACGACAGATGAGTTGTGACAGCGTTTTTCACCAGTATTTGCAGAGTATTGCTGAGTTTTGGCCAGTTCGATTTTCACTGGCACTTTCACTGGCACCTTCCTCCTCTGGTTTCCGCAACTCGTTGACAAACAAACTGCTTGGAGTTGGAGGCGGAGGTCGGAATCGAACCGACGCATACAGCTTTTGCAGAGCCGTGCCTTACCACTTGGCTACTCCGCCCATCGACGCGCGCAGCATAAATGAGTTCCCCGGCTACGCAAGGGCAAGTTGTAGTAGTGTCCTCAATTGCTTCAGGTGCGCGCCGGTGTGCCGCGGCGGGGCTACGCGCGGCAGCACCGCCGCCGCTAAGCCAAGATATAACCCGAGTTTTACCCTCGTGCCCGACAATCGAGTCTGCGACGATTGCGCCAAAGCTCGTTCGGCTTAAGAATTCCTTCCGGCGTGATAATGCCCGTAATCAGTTCCGGAGGCGTCACGTCAAAACCCGGATTGCGCGCCCCGCTGGCGGGATTGGCGACGCGCACATAGACGCGACTCGTTGATTTCGGATTTCGGGTTTCGGGTTTCGGATTTCTCACAGCGCCCCAGGCACCGAGCACCTCACTTTGATCGCGTTCCTCAATCGGAACGTCGCGCCCGGACGAAAGCTCCCAGTCAATCGTCGAGAGTGGAATCGCCACGTAGAACGGGATGTTGTGGCGCTCGGCCAGGACGGCTTTGGTGTAGGTGCCGATCTTGTTCGCCACCTCGCCGGTGCGCCCGAGTGTGCGGTCGCTCCCGACGATGATCAGATCGATTTCACCCCGCTGCATCAGATGGCCAGCAGCATTGTCAGCAATAACTTCGTGCGAAATTCCCTGTTGCGCCAACTCCCAGGCGGTCAATGTCGCGCCTTGCGAACGCGGGCGGGTCTCATCACAGAAGACATGAAATTTTTTCCCTTGCGCCTGGGCCGCATAGAGCGGCGCTGTTGCCGTGCCGACATCCACAAAAGCGAGCCACCCCGCGTTGCAGTGGGTCAGAATCCGCATCCCGTCGCGGATCAGCGGAGCTCCGTGCCGGCCAATCGCCTCGCAATGCTGCACGTCATCGCCGGCGAATCGCTCCGCCGCAGCCAGCGCCAGCGTCTGTCGTTTCGATACGGTCTCGCCTGAGCTCATGACCCGGCGGACCTCGTTCATCGCGTTGACGGGATCAACTGCCGTCGGCCGCGCGGCCTTGAGCGTTTGATAAACCGTTTCAACGTGACGGGAAAATCTCTCGATGTCTGTGCCGTGAAACACGCGCGCTCCCTGGGCCAACCCGTAGGCCGCCGTTGCGCCGATGGCGCCGGCGCCGCGCACGATCATGTCCTGGATGGCGCGGGCCGTCTCGCGAAAGTCGCGCGTTGCGATGACCTTGAATTGGTGCGGCAGCAGCCGTTGTTCGATAAGCAGCACCGCGTTTTCGCTGGCCTCGAATGCAACGGTGCGGTAACGCCGCGTGCGCCGGCCAACCGTGACGTTCATGAAGACAAACTACCCGCCCTGCACCCTGTGGCAACCGCGGAGTTCAGTGTATTTTGATCTCCATCGCCTTGATGCGGTCGCGAATCCTTTTGTAGAGGGGATGTCTGCGCAGTTTGCCGAGGTCCGGGTCCTTGGTCAGCCATTTGAAATCGCGGTAACCGAGGTCAAGCGCACGGTTCAAAGCCGCGGCGGCGGCCTCGAATTGTTCGGTCAGCGAATAACTGCAAGCCAGGTTGTAATGCACCAGCGCATCGGCGGGCCGCAGACGAACCAACTGCTCGTCCACCTTCAGACCGTCTTCAAAACGGCCGCGGCGCGTGTAGTTGTCGCCGAGGATCTGCAGCGCATCGATATAACCCGGATCGCGGCGGACCACGCCTTCTAGGAACCCGATCTCGATGTCCAGGCTGCGTTCCTGATCGCGCGTCATTTTTTTCGCTCGTTTGGGCGGCATAAAACCGGCGGCATAATTGCACAGCACCGGTTCAAGTCAAGCAGCTGGCCGCGTAGCGCAGCCATCCCTGGCTGCCGGTTTGGCCGCATCCGTGCCGCCGGTTCCAGGAATCAAGTCAACTCCCGCGCGGATCGTCGCTCGGCAACCTGAGGACTCGGAGAAAGTGGGCATGCCAGATCCGCTTCATGACTTCGGCGGCTACCTTGTCGGCAAATTGATTTGAATTCAGCGCCGGAACCATCAATAACCCAGCCATGCGATGCTTCGTCACCGGCGCGTCCGGGTTCATCGGCGCGAACCTCGTTCACGAACTGGTCGTGCGCGGTCATCAGGTGAAGGGGCTGTTGCGGCCCGAAAGTGATACGCACGGGTTGCAAGGCGCGGACTTCGAACGTGTCAACGGCGATGTGAGCGAGCGCGTGAAGCTCATCGCGATGATGCGCGGTTGCGATTGGTGCTTCCACATGGCGGCGAGCTATCACCTGTGGCTGCGCGACTACGCGCCGATGTACGCCGCGAACGTCAAAGGCACGAGCAACGTCATAGAAGCTGCAGTAGACGCCGGCTGTTCGCGCATCGTCTATACCAGCACGGTCGGCTGCATCGGTTTACCGCGAATAACCCGTAGCCGCGGACGGGAGTCCGCGGACGAGAGAATCGTGCCCTCGGACGAAGCCACACCCGTTTCCGAGGCGCAGATGATCAACCACTACAAACTCTCGAAGTGGAAGGCCGAAGTCGTCGCGCGCGAGCTGGCGGCCAAGGGCGCCCCGGTGGTCATCGTCAACCCAAGCGCGCCCGTCGGCCCCCGCGACGTGAAGCCGACGCCGACCGGCCGGATCATCGTCGATTTTCTGGACCGCAAAATGCCGGCCTACCTCGATACCGGCCTGAACTGGGTGCACGTGCGCGACGTCGCGATCGGCCAGATCCTTGCCGCCCAAAAAGGCTGCATCGGCGAGCGCTACATTCTGGGCAACGCCGAAGGGAACTGGACGATGCAACAGACGTTCGCCGTCCTCGAAGAAATCTCAGGCGTGCCCGCGCCAAAAATGCGGATTCCATATTCCGTCGCAATGACCGCCGCGCACGTGAGCGAGGCCATAGCCAGGCTGACGGGCCGACCGCCCAAAGCGCCGCTGGCCGGGGTGCGCATGGCGAAGCACAAGATGTGGTTCAGTCCCGGCAAAGCGATTCGCGAACTCGGCCTGCCGCAGACGCCGCCAAAACAGGCGCTGATGGACGCGGTGGAGTGGTTTCGCGCGAACGGGTACACAAGAGAGGCAGAAGGTTTGGACCGCTGATGAACGCTAATCAACGCGAATGAATGCCCAACCGGAACTTCTCGAACTGCGGATGAACACCGATTCATTTCCCCGTCTGCGTGTGAATCCGTGGTTCAGCAGGTTTGGTGTCGGATCCGGCCGGCTGAGGAAGTCCGTGGTTGCGCATTCGCGCGAGTCGCGCCGCCTCGCGTTTGATCAGCGCCTATCAGCGTTCATCAGTGGTTCGCGCCTCGGGTTCAATCCCGGAAATTCTGAAAACTCAAGGCGACGGGGAAGTCGTGGGCACGCACGGCGGCAATGACTGCCTGCAACTCGTCCCGACTCTTGCCGGTCACGCGAATTTCCTCGCCCTGAATCTGCGTCGTCACCTTAAATTTGCCGTCGCGAATGAACCCCGTGATTTGCCTGGCCACGGTCGTCTCGATGCCCTGCTTGATTTTGATGACCTGCCTTGCGTGGCCGAGCGGTGAAAGGTCCGGCTCACCTTTGTCCACGCTTTTGAGGCTGATGCTGCGTTTGGCCAGCTTGCCGATGACGATTTCGAGCAACGCCTTGATCTTGAACTGGTCTTCGGCAGCCAACTTGATTTCGTTTTTTTCGAGGACGATCTCGGCTTTGCTCCCATTGAAATCAAACCGGTTGGCCAGTTCCTTTCTGGCCTGATTGACGGCATTTTCGATTTCCATCGGGTTCACTTGTGAGACAATGTCGAATGATGGCATGACAGAAGAGTAGCTCTGAGGCGCGAAAAATAAAGGAGAGACTAAAAGGATCGACGCCGCGGAGACTTTTTCCAATAGTTTGAGGATGACAGACGATTGGGAACAAGATATGGGCATCTGAGGCAAAGTCATTGAGATGCTCTCGAGTTTCAGACTGGCTGTTTTACTTCGAATTCTCTCCACTGCCTCCTCTTTGATCGTGGGGCTGGCGACATTGCGGCTCTATGCACGTCATTTGAGTCCGTCCTCTTACGGCGTCGTTTTGATAGCGATACAGATTCTCAGCTACTTGCCGGTCATCGGCATCGGCTTCATCACTCCCGTTAACCAGCGACTGCTCTCGAGCTCCGACATCACGGAAAGGGAACGATTGCTTACGTTCGCGGAGGGATTCAACACATGGTTGGGAGTTTTGGTGGCGCTAATCTCGACGTTGGGCATCGGCCTCTATTCATTGACAGGCATCGCGCAGCAATCGGGACAAACGCTCGCTTTTTTTCTTAGCCTCGGCCTAATCACGGGGATCGGATTTTTTATTTCCAACCAAATGATGCTGCTCATCGGCTTGAAGGCGCAATCCCTGGTTTTCCTCATCGGCTCCCTCCAGTCCTGGGCGACACTCGCGGGCCTCTGGGCCGGCTTTGAGTTGAATCTTGGGCTTTGGGCTTTTCCATTTTCCTCGGCAACGAGCACGGCCACAATGTGGCTACTGACGTGGGTGGCGATTAAAAGAATTCAGCCCGCCTACCGATTTGTCCATTTTCGGACCCCAACGGATTTTTGGCAATGGTTCAACCGTCTGAAGATCGACGGTCTGGCGTGCGTGCGAACGCAAGCCGCCATCACGCTCTTGTTCACGATCGATCTGGTGATCGTGGGAACCGTGTGTGGCGCCTATGAAGCGGCAGTTTACGGTGTACTCTCGCGGTTGTTCGCTGTTCTGCGCAGCGTCCTGCAATCATTGAGCGAAGCCTCCTGGCCAATCATCGCACAACGGAGCCAACAGGAAAGCAACCTGGGCCAACCTTTGCTATATTTGAACGCCTGGATGTTTGGGGCGGCGATCGGAGCTTTGGCCTTGACCCTGATCCCTTTGACACGTTGGTACATGGGACGCGAGTGGACGGCCGCGCCGCTGGTGGTCTGGCTGATGCTGGCGCGAAATCTGGTCAGCGGTCTCTGGTCGGCGGCCGGCTATTATCTGCTTGGGGTGGGACGCTTCACCACTCTATGCCGTTATGTTGAGCGGGAGTTGATCGCGGGCACGGTGCTGGCCATTCCACTCGGGCATTTTTTCAAACTGAACGGCGTGGCAGCGGCATTTCTTGTTTCCACAGGGTTTGGCACTCTATTCCCTTTGTTTCGGATATATGCCCGGCAGGTCAATACGTCTCCAATGAAATTGCTTGTGAAAGTATGGTCGCGAGCCCTGGCCGGTGTGCTGGTCAGCCTCCTCATCGCCTTCCTGTTGCTGCCGGGTTTTCAACAAAGTTGGCGACCGGCGGTCGTGGTGATAGTTAGTGCCGCGGGCGGTTTGATTTCGGGTCTGACCTGGTCGTTCTTGCGAGGACTGGCCAGGAAAAGCGAAACGGGCGGGACTTTATCGCTCAGGCAGATTATCACGCAGTGTTGAAGCGGATTTGAATCAACGCAGGGCGCATGGTGCATGAACGGCATTTTAGTTGAACAGAATTATTGGGACGCAAGCTACACTCGCTTGCCGCTGGCGACCGCGTCTGAGGACGATCCGGTGCGCCACTGGCTGCGAAAGTTCGTGCCGCACGGCTCCGGTACATGCCTGGAGTTCGGCTGCTTCCCCGGTCGATACCTTGCTGTGCTGGGCGAACTTGGCTACGAACTGCACGGCATCGATTTGACTCCGCGAGCCGAAACTGAATTGCCGGCGTGGCTGAGGCTCCGTGGTTTCAGAGTGGGTGAAATCAAGCGTGCCGATATCTGGCAATACCAACCGAACCGGACTTACGAAGTGGTCTGCTCCTTCGGTCTGATCGAGCATTTTGTCGATTGGCCGAGGTTGATAGCACGGCACGCCGGATTGGTTCAGGAAAAAGGCTACCTGGTAATCTCCACGCCTAATTTTCGAGGCTGGATTCAGCGTCTGCTGCACCTTTCCCTGGATCTCGAGAATTACCGACGACACAATATCGCGGCAATGTCACCTCGCTGTTGGGGACGCATGGTCGCAGAATCAGGGTTTAGAATCATCGATTGCGGTTGGTTCGGAGGATTTGATTTCTGGGCGGACCATCAGGCAAGAAATATCCTCCAGAAGGCGGCATTGAAATTCATCCGCCGGTCGCTGCCCCGCCTGAAAGGGCTGCCCGCAAATGTGCCCGCTTACGCGCCGTACTGCGGATTGGTCGCCCAAAAGGTGACAAACGAAACTGTTGGGTGATGCGTGTCACTTTTTTGACTCACTTCCCTGGCCGCGGCGGGAGCACGTTCGTCCTGGCTCAGTTGGCCGGTTTTTTTCGCGATTGCGGCCATCATACTCAAATTGTCGTGGCGGACGATTCTGAGGACGCCATTGTCGACGATTACATCGTGGTGCGCCGACGAAGTGGCGAGGGCTGGCGCGCGCGCATGATCGAGTACAAGCGCGCCGTTGATCAGACCCGACCGGACGTTGTCTATTCCATCTCCGGCATCGAGGAACTGAATGTATTGCGTTTCTTATCAATGCCTCGAGTCCGACATTTCTCTTCGTTGGAACGCAATGAACATGTCGATATCCCCTATCTCTTGCCACAGGTGACGCAGTTCCTCGAATCGGTCACGGCGAACACCCCGGATGTATTGGCGCACGTTCGCGCCGGAGGCGGGGATCGCTTTGCCGGATGGGTGGCGCCGTATCGAATCGCCCCGGCGTTTCTGGACGCGCCGTCGTTGCCGGAGACAACGACGAACAGGGGCTGTCTCAAAGTCTGTTTCATCGCGCGTCTGGAGCGCTTCCTCAAACGCGCGCACTGGATACCGGAAATTGTCGCCAGTTGCAGGCAAGCGGGTCAAAAGTTCCGGTGGCATATCTACGGTGATGGTCCGCTGGAGCCATGGATGCGCAAGGCGTTGGAGAGGCAGGGCGACGTTGGTGACGTGTCTTTTCATGGTTGGGTTGACCCTCTGACCTTGGCTCGCGAGCTGCCCGCGTACGACGTTTTTTTTCTCTGCTCCCGGTCGGAAGGTTTGCCCGTTGCCATGGTTGAAGCAATGCTGTGTGGTCTGGCCTGCGTTGTGCCGGCCATTCCCGCCGGTATTACCCATGTATTGGAGAAGGGCGGCGGGTGGCTCTACCATGCGGCCTCGCCTGCCGATGCTGCCAATGCTTTGATCGAAGCGGCCCAGGATCCTACACTCCTGCAACAGAAGAAACGTGAGGCTCAAAGTATCGCTCGAGGAATGTTCGCCACTTGCGCGGTCGAGGAACAATTGAAACGCCTGGAAGCCGGTGTCACGGCGCTGACCTTCAATGGGAACCGATTGTCAATTGACAAGGCTGCCAGGATGCGAACCGTTCCGTTGGTTGTTTTACTACGGCGAAAATTTTTTTCTAAGCTACGCCCAACGCGCGTAAATCCGGAGACTTGTTGACATGATCACGTTTCTGGTGGCCGGCCGCAATGACGGGTACGGGGTCAATCTGGGCAAACGGACCGCGATCAGCCTGAATTTTTTCGCCAGTCTCTGCCGCGATCCGGAAGACGAAATCCTTTATGTGGATTGCAATTCGCCGAAGCAGGACTGCACGCTGGTGGAAGCCATTGCCGATACGCTTACGCCCGAGTGTTGTCGCCGGCTGAAAGCTTATCGCGTTACGGGGGAACAGATGAAAGCCGCCATCGGTGAAACGCCGCTGCTCTTTTCGGACGAGCTGTCCCGCAACGTAGGCATCCGCCGCAGCAACCCCAGGAACCAATGGTTGCTCTCCACGAATTGCGACATTCTCCTGCAACCCTTGGGCCGCCAGTCGCTGCACCAACTGCTCGAACGGTTGCCGCCGCGGTTTCATGTCTGCCCGCGCATCGGTATTCCGCCCGCCCAGTGGCAGATGCTGGATCGAATGAACGTCCGCCAGATCAGCGATTTTTGCGACGAGGTGATCCGGCGCGGGGTGCGGTTTCCGCAGGAGAAAGAGCAATCCTGGCTGCGCTTTGTGGGGGTAGGCGACTTTCAACTGGCGCCGCGCGAGCAGTGGTTTGCCATCCAGGGTTGTGAGGAAGGGATGAAGTTGTGGGGCCACAGTGACGCCAATAACGCCCGGCGCTTGAATCTGCTCAACGGCGGAGGACGCACGCCTGACCTGGGCGATTCGTTGTGCGTGCTGCATCTGGACCACAACCTGACCGGAGGCAGCGCGCATCAGAACACGCTGCCGAACAACGATTGGAAATCATGGGTTGAGGAGGTGACCTCACCGGTTTCACGCAACCGTGAAAATTGGGGCCTTGCAGACACCGAACTGCCGGTCATTCGCCTCGATCCTGCGGGCGAGATCGATCCCGCGCGCATCCTCAAGACCCACCGCCGGCAGCGCAATCTCATTTCCAGCCTGAGGCTGCAACTGAAGGCGCGCTTTTGGAAAAAGGCTGGCGCGGCGGCTAATTGGCTTGAGAAGAGATTAGGGAAGTGAAGCCAGATCGCGGTTCCACGCCTCCACCAGAGCGAGTTCCCTGGCCGGCAGGATACCGGCGCGAATGAGGGCTTCGTAGGAACGCGCCAGATTTCCGGCAACCACCGCGCGAGTCCGTCCTGCATCGAGCGGGGTCTCCTCCAACAACCGGCGAATGCGGTTGTTCTGGAGATAACCGGGGATTTCATCTTCGAGATCGCGGACCAGGTTGTGCTCGTTTCGCTCCTGATAAACCGTCGCCGCCGTGTAGGCCACCTGGGAATCCATCGCCCAGAGGCAGCGCTGGGCAATGAACGACCGCCAGATGTCGGTCATCCGAAACGTGCAATGAGTCGGCAGATAGAGCAGGGGGAACGCAGGCTTAAAGAACGTGGTATTCTGGCTGTTGAAGGGACACCAGCAGCCCTGGCCCAGGCTCACGGGCGCCCGCCTTTTGAAAGCAACAGGAAGTGTCCGGGTCAAACGGTAAACGGCATCAACATCGGGATTCTGGTCCGCCAGTCCCTGCTGAATGAGGCACTCCCGCTCGTTGAGAGCGGATTCAGATTTTGCGCCCAGGGCGAATGAATGTTGGAGTTCTTCCAACGGAAATCCCCGGGGCCAGATTCGACAATCGGAGAATTCCAGATAGACATTGAACCATCCGGACTGTTGGACGTGATTGGTCGAGATAGAGGAAGACCGAGGAAGCCAGAAGTTCGGTTGCGGAATGTTGTCGTCGTCGGTTTCGACAAGGAAGCTGGCGCCATCCTGGATGGCCAGGAGATAGCCCAGGTTTTTTCGGGCGTAATGTCCTTCGGGCAACAAACCCGCCAGGTGAAACGGCAGCCGGAGTTGGGTTTCAATGTCGAAAAAACGCGTGTTGGCCAGATTGTATGCGGGAGGCCCGTTGCGGTCGCCGATCACCCAAAATGTTCCGCCGCGCTGGTTGAGTTCCGAGCTGATCTGTTCCGCGCCCTTGGTGGGCGGGGAAATCGTTGTAACGACGATATTCATCACAAAGAGGCCGAAGATTCCAGCGGTTTGCTGCGTGAAGGAAAGAACTGGTCACGCACTTTGAGAAGCGGCAACTCGATCAATTTGGCCATAAGGATGCCGACCAGAAGGCTGCCGGCCATATACGTTAAGGATTCAACCCACCAGGTTACGGGCCAGCGCCGCCAAGCCATGCTGGCCAGCGTAGAGACAGCCAGATGCCACAGGTAAATTGAATACGAATGTGCCCCGACGTAAGCGCAGCCGCGTATTGCCGAACCGGCAAAACCTGCTGCTGAAAAGCCCTTCAGGACACTCAACAGCAACACAACAGCAAATCCAAATGCGACTGCGGTAAACCCAAAGGTGTACAGGTAAGGGGTGCTCATCAATGGCCAGATAAAAATTGGCAGCAGAGCCAGCATGGCCGCGGCCAGCAGTAGCGCTGGCCGGCGCAGCACCCAATTCCTCAACGCGACGGGGTGATAGTGATACGCATAACCCAGCACCACCCCGAGAAACAGCGAGTCAATCCGGAGGTGAGTTGGAAACAGCTGAGTGTAGCAGAACGCGTTCACATCCCCAAAACGAAAGGACACGTTCCAGGCCGAGAGCAATCTTAGTCCGAGGATCATGCTTGCCAAAACCAGGTATATCCAAGGCAGAAACCGGAACGGATCATCCTGCCCGTGATTAATCCGGGCCAATGCTATGAGCAACAAGGGAAGCAGCAAATAAAAGTGTTCTTCTATGGCCAGGGACCACGTCTGGCCCCACAAGCCGTTGAAGTAATTTTGCACGAAGAACACCTCGGCAAAGACGCGCTTCCACGGCAGATTCCATCGGTTTAGAATGGCCACGCCAATGGTCCCCGCAATCAGGCAATAGAATGCGGGATAAATCTTCAGTCCCCGCCGAATGAGAAATTGCTTGAAGTCAATTCGACGATACTGCTGATGCTCGCGAAAAAGCAATCCTGAGATAAGGAACCCGCTCAGGACTAAAAACAGGTCCACACCCGCCCAGCCTGCTTCATAAAGCAGATGCACGGGTACACGAAACGGCACCCACAATGAGTCCGGAACAACTGGAAGATGCCGGCACAAGACCAGAAGCACTGCCGCGCAGCGCAGGCAGTCGAGTTCTTTTGATCGTCGGGTGGATGACATCGATCGGGCTCCTGCGCAGTCCCGTTGCGCGAGACTCGCGATATCGGCTGAAAGATCCATTTTGAAACGGGCGCGACACTAAGGGTTGTTCTGGAAGAATTCCAGTAAATTAGGCCGGTGGAAAGAAATCGATTGCGAACTCTGCGTTTCTCTACTCTAATCCTAGGCCAAATGGCGAACGTAGTTTCCATGCCCCGATCGTTGCTGATCTACGGCCTTTGCATCCCGGTAGCGATTCTCCTGGGTTACCTGATCGCCACACCGTTCAATACGCTCAGCCTGGTCTTCGTCGGTCTCAGTTTGTTTGTCCTGAGTATTCCGATTTTCCTTCGGTGGCATCATGCTCTGGCGATCTTCACGTGGAATAGTTATTTGGTCCTGTTCTTCCTTCCCGGCCAACCCAACCTCGGAATCGCAGCAGCGGCGATCAGTCTTTTCATCTCGCTGGTAGATCGACTGATGCACCGGCACGAGGGGTTCCTGCGCGTTCCTTCGGTCGCCAGGTCGTTATTATTTCTGACCCTGGTGGTACTGGTGACCGCCAAACTGACCGGAGGCATCGGTGGCCAGGTTTTTGGAGCGGAGTCATGGTGCCCGAAGACAAGGCGCGGCTGTATGCCTCCATATTTGTTCTGTCTGGAGTCACCGCAGTCGTCAGTGATTTGGCGTATGCAGCCGGGCCTCGGTTCTATTTCCTGTTTACTTTGTTTCCGGCAACTCTCGCGTTTAGCCAGGCGCTCAGTGAGGGCGATCTGCTGCGATTGAGCGGGGTTTGCTTTGCTGCCGTCAGCGTCTATCAGTATCTCCTGATGCGATACGGAATTCGAGGATTGTGCGACTGGTCCAGACCGTGGCGGCTGGCGGCCTTCGCGGCGCTTTTTGCAGCCAGCGCCTTTGGCGGCTATCGCTCCTCGATCCTGTTGGGGCTGTTGATCCTTTTCGTGCAGTTTTACCTGGAAGCGCTCCATAAGACGAAGTTGCTGCCCATTTTCCTCTTGGCGGGCGCTCTCTTAGCTGCCTTGCTCTTGGGGTTCTCAGAAAGACTGCCCTTGTCCTTCCAAAGGAGCCTGAGTTTCTTGCCTATCAAAGTGGACGCAGCGGCCAAGTACGATGCGCAGTACACTTTGGATTGGCGTCTGGAAATATGGCGGATAGTCACCCCTGAAGTCCCCAAATATCTCCTGCTCGGCAAAGGATTTGCCTACAGCGGCACAGATTACTACCTGACCCAGGAAGCGATCAAAAGGGGACTCTATCAGTCAGAGGAAGACGCCTTGGTCAGCGGGAACTATCACCAGGGGATTCTGACCCTCATCATTCCATTCGGTGTTTGGGGACTCATCGGCTTTGGCGCGTTCTGTTGCGCCGCTTTGAGAGTACTCTCTCTGAATTTTCGTTATGGCAGGGAATCGTTGAAATTAATCAACACTTTTCTGCTCTCGTCTTTCGTCGCCCACTTGATCTACTATGTACTCTTTTACGGTCAGTTCGATTCGGACATCATATCGTTCACTGGTTGGATTGCGTTAAGCATTACTTTGAATGCAGGCGTGCGGAGAAAACAAGTCGGAGAGAGGGAAGACCACACCGAAGCCGTTCCGGTGCATTCAACGCTGGTGGCCTGAAGCACGTTCGGCTCCGGTCAATCCACGCCAACATGAATGACTTCTACACCGACACGCTTCAGTATCTCTTGAGGAAGAAGCTTATCACCGAGCACATGAGAATCCTGGTTGTCTGTGGCGGAGAACACGACAAACAAGCGCTCGAACAAACCGGCTTTCGCGACGTCACGATTTCCAACCTCGACCGGCGCATGAAAGGGATACAGTTCGCGCCGTTTGCCTGGAGTTTCCAGGACGCTGAAAACCTGACCTTCAAAGACAACGAATTCGATTTCTGCATCATCCACGACGGGCTGCACCACTGTCAATCGCCTCACCGTGCGCTGACGGAAGCATATCGTGTGGCAAGGGAAGGCCTTCTGGTCGTAGAACCACGGGACAGCCTGGCATCCCGTCTGGCGAGAGCCCTGAACTTCGCTCAGGATTATGAGGTGTCGGGCCTTTCCTGGAATGACTATGCCTATGGGGGAGTGAAAAACACCGAAGTTCCGAACTTTGTCTATCGGTGGACTGAACGAGAGGTCAAAAAGACCGTGGCGAGCTTCGCACCGTGGGGACACCACCGCTTCTTTTTCTTCTATCGCCTGAGAATCCCCTGGATGCGCTTGCGCGCACTCAAGAACAAATTATGGCTTGTGGCAACAATTGCGGGCTTTCCCTTCCTGAAACTCTTTACGCTCATCTTTCCCAGGCAATGCAATAGTTTCGGCTTTGCCGTTCTCAAACCGCAGATACCGCGCGATGTGCTTCCCTGGATCGTATTTAGAGAAGGCGCCCCCAGGATCAATAAAGACTGGGTGCAGAAGCGCTACCGATAGCGAGGATGCTGCTGTCCTTCGCGCAGTCAGGTGTTCATTCCGTTTTGAGGACACGTTGATACGCCTCCACGAAGCGTTGGGCCATCCGCCGGGGTGACAAATAGTCCCTCATTTTTCCCAGGGACCCCGGCGCAACCTGACCTCGCCCAAACAGGGGATGACACCACGCGGCTCTGATCGCATCCACGAATGCATCCAGATTATCGGCCGGGAACAGCAGGCCGTTTTCTTCGGGAATGACATAATCGGGAATGCCGCCAACGGCGCTCGCCACGACCGGGACTCCTGCGACAACCGCCTCCTTGACGGCATTCGGACTCGTGTCTGCCCTCGTCGGAAACAGCATTATCGTAGCTTCGCTCAACTCTGCTCCAATCTCAGAGGGCGAGAGATCTCGCTTGAACCGAATTCGGCTCCAAAGTTCATGTGATGTCCTGGCGCGAAGCTGCTTCAGGAACGCCTCCTCCACAGCGCCAATAACAAGGAGCTCCCAGGCCAGCTCGTCCTTCAATCGATCGAGCGCGGCAACCAGCAGATCACCCCCTTTGCGCTGGTCCAGTGTTCCAACAAAAATGAAACGAATCGGCTGAGTGCGCGGGCGGCGCAACACCTGATGAAATACCCAGTTGGACGCGTGCTCGATCTGCATGATTGGGAGTTTCGGAAATCTCTTCCGGAGATACTGCACCGCGAAATCGGACTCGGTAGTTACCAGCGGTGCGCGTGGGAGACATATTTTTTCCAGAAATGACGCATAACGAAAATGCAGGTTGAGAGGAACCATCTGAACATACCACATCAGCAATCCCTGGATGGTGACAATGTAAGGGTATCTCAGGCGATGCGCGACCAATGCAGCACCCCGTTCCGTCCCCCAGGCATGGAGGACATCGGGGCGAACTTTTTGGAGCACACGCTTGATTACGAGTGTATCAACCCAAAAGAGAGTCGGCCCGCGCAAGCCCGCAGGAACTTTGAGCAGGTGAAACACCGCTCCTTCTTTGTCAAAGGAATAATCCCGCTCCAGATGTTTGCGGAGTGCGATTACATGAAGCTTGAGGCGCTGATCTTTCTTCAATTCATCAAACAGCACGCGCTGCCACGTCAAAGAGTGCTGCTTTGGAAGACTCTCCAGTGGCGCCGGCAGATCAGACAGCCATTCAATCGGAAAATCCGAAATCCAAGCCACTCTTTTAGTTGTGTCTCCCATAACAAACTGCCTCTCTCTGGCAAACGGGCAAGTGTCGCCGACTTCGTCCTGCCACATCGGATTCAATCTTTACGTGCTCATTCCAACGCCGATTCTGTCGCCGGTGAACGTTCTCTTTATCTCTAACCTTGACAAGCCATTTTATTGTTTTGAACACGACAGACCGGTATCCTGAATTTGCTTCTCACAGGAGTGGTCAACTCGCCGGATACAGACCCTCATATTCGCAGCGCAAGTCATGCGCGCGTTTTGAAAGAATGGAGTTGAAATTTCTGTCCAAAGCGGCCAACTTTGCTTTCGATATACGAAGTATTGGATTTTTGATATTAGGTCGGTATCTGGAAAAAAATCGCAGCCTAGCGTAATAGCCTTGCGGCGTTGCAGTGAAAATACCGTGGCGACCGTTTCTATTGTCACCCCTTCCTTCAATCAAGGTCAATACCTCGAGCAGACTATCCTCAGCGTTCTGAGTCAAAGCTATCCGCACATCGAATATTTGATTCTGGATGGCGGCTCAACGGACGGAAGCGTCGAGATTATCAAGAAACACCAGGCGAAACTTGTCTATTGGCACAGCCGACCGGACAAAGGATTTGCAGATGCAATCGCCCAAGGAATTCAAAGAAGCAAAGGCGAGATTTTGGGGTATTTGAATTCAGACGATCTATTAGCTCCAGACGCCGTTGAAAAGGCCGTCGAGGTTTTGAGCCGGCGCCAGGACGTCCTGATGATCTATGGCAATCGGGTATGCATCGATGAACGGGGCCAACTGCTGTATTATCAACCGAACCTGCCGATTCTCTCGCGCACCCCGTACATCGCGATGACGATCGGCCAGGAAAGCTGCTTTTGGAGACGGGAAATTTACCTCAAGGTCGGCGGAATCAATACCGATCTTAAATTCGCTATCGATTACGACCTGTTCAGCAAAATCACCCTCCAAGGCAAGGTCATTCACGCGGGTAATGTGTGGGGCTTCTTCAGGAAGCACAGCAATTCGAAGACTACGGCTCAATACAGAACTTTGGGGAAGCAAGAAAGTGCCGCAATCCAAATCTCAGTGTGGGGAAAGCGCGTCAACCGGATTAAATGGTTGTCCGTACTCCTTCTGATGCGTTTTTACGCTCGTTGCTTCATGATCTTCACTAAAAAGCCGCAGTGGCCAGCGTGTCTTCCCCAAATCGAGAAGCGATTCATTTTTCATCGCATTCTCAACTCGCTTGGAGGGAATCATCGCCACAGTGGTTGCCGCGTGCTTTAGTCTGCGCATTGTTCCGTGTATGGAGTCACTACTATGAAGTCAGAGAAAGTTGTTGTTTGCGGCGCGGGAGGGTTCATCGGCGGTCATTTGGTGGGCGATTTATTGCGGCGGGGATTTGCCGACATCCGCGCCGTCGATCTCAAGCCGTTCAGTGATTGGTTTCAACGCTTTCCCGAGGCAGAGAACAAGCAACTCGATCTGCAAAGTCGGGAGGCTTGCGAAAAGGCTCTCCAAGACGCGCATACCGTTTACAACCTGGCTGCGGACATGGGCGGCATGGGTTTTATCGAACACAACAAAGCCTTGTGTATGCTATCCGTGATGATTAATACCCATCTCCTGCTCGCCGCCCGAAAATTTGGTGTCTCAAGATTTTTTTTTGCGTCTTCAGCCTGTGTCTATGCCGCCGATAAGCAGACATCGCCAGAAGTTGTTCCTCTGAAGGAGAGTGACGCTTACCCTGCCATGCCGGAAGACGGCTATGGGTGGGAGAAGCTTTTTAGCGAACGGATGTGTCGGCACTTTCGGGAAGACTTCGGATTGCAAACGCGCGTCGCGCGCTACCACAATGTCTATGGCCCGCACGGCACCTACGATGGCGGGCGCGAAAAAGCGCCGGCAGCCATCTCCCGAAAAGTCATCCAGGCCAAACTCTCCGGCAACCACACGATCGAAATCTGGGGTGATGGCAAACAAACCCGGAGCTTTATGTACATCGACGACTGTTTGAAAGGAACCCAGGCCATCATGCAAAGTGACATCCTGGAGCCAATAAATCTTGGCAGCAGCGAACTGGTCACCATTAATGGTCTGGTGGACATCGTCGAGGAAATCGCTGGAATCAAATTGAAGCGCATTTACAATCTGAAGGCACCCAAGGGGGTCAATGGCCGCAATAGCGACAATACTTTAATCAGGCATTACCTGGGATGGGAACCCAGTACCCGGCTTCGAGACGGGATGGAAAGGACCTACCGCTGGATTTACGATCAGATCGTCAAAAAGTAGGCATCGACGGAAGGGGGTGCCGCAGGTACTGCGAAACGAACTTGCCGAATCGGGTGCGCACCCGGTTACCTCGTCACGCTCTTCGGCTGCTATCGATGAACGAGTTCGCGTCGCAGAAGTGGAAATCGAAGTGCGGCCGGGATGCCTTCAGGGCGAAGGTGACCTGGTTCGGCCGGAACGAGGGTACCGCGCCGTACAGGATCTTTTTGGCCACGGTCAGGAGGAAGCCGTCCTTCACTGGATCCGATAGATCGAAGAAGACTTGCCGCGATACGGAAAACCCAAGTCTCTCCAGGATGCCCCGCACCTCAGCGATGGTGTATTCACGCCAATGAATCGCGACGATCATGTTTCGGTTGCGATCCAACTGGGCGAAGAATTCCTCGATGGGAGCGAGGGCCGATTTGCCGCGCAACATCGCCAGTCGATTCCTGAGGCGGACCTGATTGGGCAGCGCCAGGTAAAGAAGACCCCCCGGTTTCAGGACGCGGTTGATTTCGTAGATGACCGGCAACGGGTTGAAGTTCAGGTGCTCCAGCACCTCGCACATTACAACGGCATCGAAATGCTGATCGGGGAACGCTAAATTGTAGTGACGCAGGTTGGCGCCGACCAGATCGATTCCGAAACTCGCATATCGTTGCTGGAGACGGGGGTTATTGACGAATTCGGGCAGTTCGGTGGCGGTCACCTCAAATCCCAGCTTGCGCAGACTGACGGACACCACCCCGAGATAGGCACCGATTTCGAGTACGTGGATGTCTTCCTTTCTCGGCGTGGCCGCGAAGCAGGAAACCAGATCGCGAACTGTTCTCTCGTACGAACTCTGCAGCATGAGGAGATACTTGAGCTCTCCCTCAGCATCGTTCAGGTTCAGGACATCAATCGGCTTTGAGCGATGCTCTTCAATCGTCGCATCCACGATGGCTTCCGGCGCTGGAGAAGGTTCTGAATGCGAGGGGGCGGAAGCGCCCGCGGTGGTTGAGAGATTGGTAGTAGACATATAGTGCTTGAGGCTGCCCCAGGGAATCAGCGAATAAAAAGGCGCAGCACTCGCTTGAGTTTGCTGGTTTCGTGCAACGCCTCCATGTATGCGCGAACCACGCCGACTTTTTGCATCGGTGGGAGGCAGCGCGGCCACGGCGGTTTTCGAACAAACGGAGCGGCGGCGATGGCGTAGCTTTTCACCAGGGCATGCGCCAGTTTCCATTCCACCGCTCCGATCTTCCGTCCCCAAACGCGTTGGTGGACCACCGCGGCATCCTGTGCGCCGATAGTCGCCGTCTGAAGCATCGAACGCGCGGCGCGGTGTTTGCGGAAGAACCCCCAAATGTCGCGGGCGTACGCAATCCGGCCGCGGCGAGCGATCTTGCTGAACAAATCGTAGTCGAAACCAAACCACATGTCCGCATCCAGCCCGCCAGTCTCGTCGTAGATGTGACGCCGGAAGAAGCAGGTTTCCTGGGGAAGAATCGTGGAGATGTACGGACTGCGCGAGAGAACCGGCAGGCTGGGCCGCAAGTAGAGCACCCGTCCCTTTTCATCAATCACCATCCGATTTCCGTAAACCATCACAGCGTCAGGATTCCGAAGCAGAGCGGAGACGGCCTGTTCGACGGCATCCTCTGCCAACACGTCGTCCGAATTGAGCCAAGTCAGGATCTCGCCGGTGCTCTGCTGATAACCTTGATGGATCCCGTCGGCTGAACCCTTGTCTCGGTGGCTGTGCCAATACTTCAGCCGATGCTCATATTTCTTAATGATGTTGACGCTGTCGTCCTTCGACCCCGCGTCCGTAACGATGTATTCGACGCGGGGATACGTCTGATTGAAGACGCTTTGCATCGTCTGTTCCAGGAAGTGCGCCTGGTTATACGACGGTGTGACGATAGTGACCAATGGTCCGCTTTCGGTCATGGAATCCGAGCGGTAGTCAGACGAACGTCACGCGGTGCGGCCATCGCAGCAGCGTCCGCCCAACCGCCACGGCGAGCATGGGCGACGACCGGGCACAAGGGAAGATCATAGTGGACTTAGGAAATGGACCACTGCCGAAAATCGTGACTCGGCCCACGGCAGTCGGAAAGCAGAAGCTGCTATTCATCGTGTCCCCTTTGCCGGCTTTCGATTCCAGATGTGCGATCCACGCGAAACTTCTTCAGACCCGATTGGTGGGAGCTGATCAATACCCTTTCTCAGCTAACAATTTGTCGAAACGCTTGGCAAGAAAACAGCCCGTATGCTAAGACTATGGGCATTGGTTTGTCATCGTTGCTCAAGCACATGAAATCGAAGTTGCGCTCCTGTCTTGCATGGGGGTTCTCCATCTTCCTGGGGTTGGCCAGTATCGAAGTGGCGTGCGAGTTGGCCTACCGGCTTTATAAAGGAAAATGGTACTTCCGTGAGCGCCAGACTTCCGTCCGGGGGATGGTCCAGCCGCACCCGTATTTCGGCGCCTGTCTGGTTCCGAACATATCGGAAGAGCGTAACGGCATCCGCATGACTCACAATTCATTCCGATGCCGCGGGCCGGAATTCGACCGACCGAAACCTCGCGGAAGGATCCGAATTGCCACATTGGGAGGTTCGACAACCTACTGCGCAGGAGTCTCCGATGACGAGACGTGGCAATATTTTCTTGGCGAACAACTGGGAACGAATTACGAGGTGATCAATATGGGAGCGCCCGGCGGCACGAGCCTGGAAACTATGATCCAGACCGCATTGCTCTTTTCTGATGTGCAGCCGGACATTGCGGTCTATTACCTCGGTTGGAATGATGCACGAGTTCAACACGTGAAGGACCTCTGGCCTGACTGGTCGGATTCCCACGGCAAGTGGGTCATGTCGCACGGCCTCGGGGGCCGGGAATTGCAAGAACGCACCGCGGCGGGCTACCTCTTGAAGCGGATGGTTTTTCATTACTTCTTTCCGCGAATGGATACTGACAAGGCATTGCTGGACCTCAAAGGCAGCTCAGACGCATTTACGGACCATATTGACATGCGGGCTATTGGCCATTATGAACGCAACCTTCGCAATATCGTGGCGCTGTGTCGAAAACAAGGAGTCGAGCCCATTTTTATCCCGCAGTTTCTCAACTATAGGCTCCTGACCTCCGACAAACCCTATGGGTGGTTGCCGTTTGTGCGTGATCGGGATCTGGAAAAGGTGATTCATGCCTACAATGCAAGTATGGCCAAAGTCGCCAAAGAGGAAGGCGTCGTATTCGGTGGCGAGGTGCTGGAACCTCGTTACGGAGAGTCGGATTTTATCGACAACGGTCACCTTTCTCGTTCGGGAAACAAACTGTTAGCAAACGCCATGATGCGCGTGATCTCGCACAGTCATGTTTCTAACGGTCGGAAAGCCGCGCCTTGACGATGTCCAAAAGAATTCTGGGGGTTTCCGCCTTTTATCATGACAGCGCCGCATGTCTGGTGCGGGACGGAACAATTGTAGCTGCTGCGCAGGAGGAACGTTTCACCCGCAAGAAGCACGATGCCTCCTTTCCCCGGTCCGCCGCCGAATACTGTCTGTGCGAAGGAGGCATCCAGATCGATGACGTTGATATCGTCGCCTTTTACGAAAAACCCTTCATCAAATTCGATCGTATCCTGCACACCTACCTGGCGTGCGTCCCAGCGGGCATTCAGTCCTTTCTCAAAGCCATTCCTCTCTGGATCAAAGAAAAAATCTGGATGAAAGAGCTGATCCGGAAGGAGCTCAGTTACCACGGTAAAATCATATTCCCCGAGCACCATGAGTCGCACGCTGCCTCAGCTTTTTTCCCTTCGCCGTTTCAGGAAGCGGCTTTTCTCACCATAGATGGTGTGGGCGAATGGACGACGACCAGTTTTGGCGTGGGGCGCGGCAATCAAATTGAAATCTACGGCGAGTTGCATTTCCCGCATTCCCTGGGACTCCTTTATTCCGCGTTCACCTATTTCACCGGGTTCAAAGTCAACTCGGGCGAATACAAATTGATGGGCCTCGCACCTTACGGCGAGCCGAAGTATGTGGATGTGATTTTGAAGGAACTCGTTGACCTGAAAGAGGACGGTTCGTTCCGGCCCAGCCCGAATCGAAGCTCACCCAAAGGGACATGGATCTGGCGCGATCCATCCAGGAAGTCACCGAAGAAATCATGTTCCGCATGGCGAGGCACGTTCGCAAAGAGACTGGCCAAAAAAATTTGTGCCTCGCTGGCGGAGTCGCTTTGAATTGCGTCGCCAACGGTCGCATCCTTCGCGAAGGTGTCTTTGACCGGATTTGGATTCAACCGGCGGCCGGCGATGCCGGCGGCGCCCTGGGAGCGGCCCTGTTCGTCTGGCATCAGTGCCTCGAAATGCCGCGTCGCGCCGACGGCGGAAAAGATTTCCAACAAGGCTCCTACCTCGGTCCGGGTTATTCCAAGGAGGGTCTCCGGCAGTATCTCCTTGAACAGAAGATTCCGTTCATCGAGCTGACCGATGAAGAAATACCGGAAAAAATTGCAGACCTGATCGCGGCGGAAAGGGTCATCGGCTGGTTTCAGGGACGAATGGAATTCGGGCCACGCGCGCTGGGCGCGCGTTCGATCATCGGCGACGCGCGCTCGCCCAAAATGCAGGAAGTGATGAACCTGAAAATCAAGTTCCGGGAGAGCTTTCGCCCGTTCGCGCCGTCTGTGTTGCGCGAGCGGGCGGCGGATTATTTTGAATTGGAGGAAGAAAGTCCCTACATGCTGCTGGTCGCACCGGTCGCGAAGTCAATTCGCCGGGAGATGACGGCCGAAGAGCAAGGACTTTTTGGCCTGGAGAAACTGTTGAAAATTCGCTCGGCCATCCCGGCTGTGACGCATGTGGATTACTCCGCCCGGGTACAGACCGTGACGGAAGGGGACAACCCGCTTTACCATCGAATGATCAAAAAATTCGAAGAGAAATACGGTTGCCCTGTGATCATCAACACGTCCTTCAACGTGCGGGGCGAACCGATCGTGTGCACGCCCGAACACGCCTACCTCTGTTTTATGCGAACCAACATGGATTACCTGTTGCTCGGCAATTTCCTGCTCGAGAAGAAAGACCAAAGGCCACTCGACAAAGATATCGACTGGCTGAAGGAATTTGAATTGGACTAGATCAATTGCCAAAGAAATTTCCGAAATGAAACCGATGATCGTTTGCGCAGAAGCTTCCCTCACTCTGGCCTCTCCCCCATCGCATGAGGGGAGAGGGTGGCTTTAGCCGGGTGAGGGGAGTTGCGCGAAGTTTCCACCTCGTTGCCGATCCGGAAATTAATTCTGGCAAACACTATAATCGCTTCCTTACGCCTGCTAATCCTGCTTGCCATCCCCCAACCTCCCCGCTATTTGCACCCCCATGCTTCGGGAAGAAATCAAGCACCTCAAAACCGGCCCGCGTGAGTTGCGGAAATTTGGATTCACGGTCGGAGCGATATTCATCTTATTGGGTGTTTGGTTTTTGTGGCGCGGCAAGGCGCGTTATCCGTATTTTCTCGCTCCGGGCATTTTGCTGATTGTCCTGGGCGCCGCGACTCCAGGCGTACTGCGGTTGATTTACATCGGATGGATGAGTCTGGCGTTTTTGCTGGGATTCGTTGTCTCGAATATTCTTCTGACGCTCTTTTTCTACCTCGTTGTAACTCCGATCGGACTGGTCGCGCGCCTGGCGGGAAAGGATTTCCTGAATCGCAGATTTGACGCGCAAACGAAATCCTACTGGATCATGCGCGACCGTTCATCGCCTGAACAAAAAAAGAACTACGAACAACAATTCTAGTCCCTGCGTTGAAAATCAAGTTCTCCCGATTAAAACGACTGTTGCAGAACCTGGCTTTGTCTGTGGCCAGTTTGATGATTTGCGCGGTCTTGCTGGAAACCACTCTCCGGATCTGTGGCTACGGGAATCTGGAGATTTATGAACCTGATCCTGTGCTTTATTGGAAGCTTAAAGCCAATCAGGATTGCTATACCAAAGTGGGACACAAGCCGGTCCACATCAATTCTCACGGAACCCGGGGACCGGAGTTCCCGACGACCAAGCCGCCGAATAGTGTGCGTGTGCTTTGCCTGGGCGACTCGAGGACTTTCGGTTGGGGTTTGAGCGGACCCGAAACCTATTCAGCCGTCCTGGGAGAACTTTTGCAACAACACTTCGGCGCTGCCAGAAAGATCGAAGTGATAAACGCCGGTGTCAACGCATGGTCATACGCGCAAATGCGTGCGTACTTTCGAGACTGCGGCTTGAGTCAAGAGCCCGATTTTGTCGTCCTCGGCGGCGCGAACCCGTGGACTCAATTTTCCGAAAGGAGTAGTCCGGAGTTTATCAGGAAATTCATGAGCCGGGTCCGGTTGAAGAATTTTTTGCGCCGCTTCGCCATCTACCATTTCATCGTTGAGATCGAACTCCAGGAGGTTTATCACCGCTATCGAACCAGGTTTATTCCGGTCGATCCCTCCCGGGACGCATTGTTCAAGGAACACCAACAGAAAGATCCAGACGCATTTTTTCGCGCTGAGATTCAGGGATTGTGCCTGTTTGCCGTTGAGAAGAAGATCAAGCCCGTCCTGCTTTATCTTCCAACGCTTGATGAAATGAATTCCACCAACATCAGCCGCGATCTCAAAGCGAAAATTGCCGTCAGCCGCGAAGCGAATATCCCGCTGATCGACTTTACGCCCGACCTTGCCCCGAGAGGAAAATCCCTTTACTTGGACGGAGACCCTGTTCA
>QHOP01000002.1:514-6646 GCA_003219345.1 Verrucomicrobiota bacterium | reverse complement strand
CCGTGCGGAAACGCGCCTCCCTGGGGCCGACCGCTTCCTTGTAAACATGCGCGTAGAATTCGAGACGTTCCTCGGACAAGGGCAGTTTGAACCACAGAAGGTCGTGTGGGTCCAAACCGAGATAGTCCTCCGCGACGAGAGTTCCTTCCAGCGCGATGCCGTCAGCTTCCGACACCACATTGCGGATGCGAACGCTGCCGATGCCGAATGAATGGGCTCCCATGCCTTCCGGCAGGAAGGGCGAGGGATCGATTCTGCCGAGCCGGATGAAGTACTTCTGCTCGGTGGATTTAATTTTGAGGGGGTAAGCCTGGCCGGGCTTGACGAGCGCGCATTTGGCTGCCCAAAGCCCCGGGAATTGATCGCCCACGTCCGGCAGGGTCACGCGGAAACTGGCCGGAGCGAGGTTCAGCAGCGGAAGTTGCTGCGATTTCACGTAGGTCCTCACTTCTTTGAACATGTCACGCAGCGCGGAAAGCTTCAGAAAAAAAATCTCATTCAACCGGTCGGCGGGACTACCACCACCGTGAAGCAGGAAGGGGAGGCCTTTGGGCCTGGCGGACCAGGCTTGAAGCGCAGCGTAGATGCTGCCCGGAAATGTTCGTGTTGCCCCCGGGCCGGATCCGTTCCAAGCGGCTCCTTCGAGGATTCGCAGGTAGTCTTCGAGTTCCAGCGGGCTGAAGCGGGTCACGCGGATCAAGCCGGCGTGCGGGTTGAAAACCACGCGGACGCCTGGAACGGCGTTCAACCGCTCAATGCCTTGCGTATGCGAATTGGCGGGAACATCCGGAGCGGTGGCCAGGAACGTTTTCGTTGCCGTCGCGTTGGGTTCATGCAAGTAGCGAAACGGTGAAGTCGAGTAGGGCGGCAGGCCGAACGACTCAAGCACTGCGTCGTCCTGGCAGATTCTCCAGTTTGTTGTCTCTGTGCCCGCGAAGGCGGTATTGGCTCCGCTGGCGCGCTGTTTGATGAGGATCGGACCTGGGTTTTTCTCTTCCATGTCTGTGGCGATCACCCGTTGCGGGAGCGACTCTTTGTACATGGCGCATTCCGAACGCCAGCGTTGATCGAATGCGTGATTGGACAAACGTTCCTGGTAACTGGAGAACGCCAGCTCTCTCAACTCCAGCGTCTGCACCCAAACCTCGACCCAGTCCTGGATTCTCGCCTCGGCGTCGCAGACGGCGCCGAGGTAAACCCGTGATCCAGGCAACTCGCGCAGCAGAACGAAGGGGCCGGAAACAGGATCGGGCTCGGAATGGACCAGGACGCATATTCTTAGCGGAGTTCGATCGTCAACGCCATGGATGGGAGCCAGGACGTATCCTGAAGGAGTAAAGGGATGAAGTGATCGCTCAGCGTTTTCCATTCAACCCGGTTATGGCAAAAAACGGCTGTGTTGAAAAGAAAATCCTCTAAACCTTGAGGACAAACCGATCCACGAGCCGCTGCCGATTGGTTGCAGCGTCTGGATCCACGCCGTGCTGGTGTGCAGGAAGCCAATGTCGGCGTATCGTTGCAGTGTTGCCTTGCCCTGGCCCGCTTTGGTGCTTGACCGGCATGGCCGAATTGCATTAGAAAACGGTATAAGCGGCGGGAATGAATGATTCACCGACTCATGAACCCAACAGAAAGGAAGATCAGTAGCCTGTCGGTTTTGCTTGTTGCACTCACATTCCTCACGGTCGGTTGCCGCAGTTCGAGGCCGAAACCTGTGGCTTGGAACGTTAGCATCACCAAAGTGACGCCCGCGTCGATTGAGGTTGATGTTGTCGGAGTGACACCGTCGGAGAAGCCCTACTGGATGAACAGCGTCAAGCCGGACGATTACTGGAAACAAAACAGCTCGATTCGGAACGGAGCCAGAAAGGTTTCCAATAATCTCCAAACAGGACAGCCCTGGGTACTGGGGAAAGAGAATCCGATTTGGAAAGAGTGGTTCGGTTACGGCGCTACCGAATTGATGATCATGGCCAATCTCCCCGGCAAAGGGTATGATAACGGGCCTTTCGATCGGCGTCGCGTGTTCATCTCCTTGGACAAGAAGGTGTGGGAGGCCAAGGACAACACCATCCAAATCCAAGTGCAAGACGAGTTCATCCGTGTGCTGACGCCGCAAAAGCCGGCAGGTTGAACTTTGCGGCAGTGCTTGCGTGTTGTATCCGCAATAACTTCGTCACCTCGGCTGCCTCCGTGGCCAAGTGCGGGGTGAGAACCCGCCACTCCTTCCAAGCGCCCTATGCCAACTTTTGGTGACTACGAGACGGTCGGCGAGCCGGTCGCGACCAGGGACGACCCACGCCGACGGCAGCCAGGGGAAGGGTCAAGCGGCGAGGCGCTCGATGAGGACCTTGGCCTGGAGTTCCTCGAAGGGATCAAGCAACTCAAGAAGGCCCACAGTGAAGGCGGGAGCTGCCTGGCGTCCATTCACGCCTTCGGCATTGCCGCCACGGGCGCGTGGTATGTCACTGACTTTTACCCGCGCAACACGCTCAAGGCCTGGGTCGCCCGCCATGGCAGCGTGGACAGCGCCGCAGTGCGGCACGTGGTTTACAGCGTCGTTACCGGTTGCCTGGTGTTGAAGCGATCGCGAGGCTATTCGCATGGCAACCTGAAAAGCGGCAACGTGTTTCTGGTGGGCAAGCCGCGTCCGTTGCGCAAGACGCCTCTCCATCTCGGAGATCCCTATCCGGCAGCGCCGCTGCAATTGTCCCGCCTGGACGCCGATGATCGGCATTCGCCGGGCGAACTGCTTCAGAAGGTGACTGAGGCCCGTGACCTGCGGGCCATCGGCGAGCTGATTCTCGAACTTGTCGAGGGCCGGCTTGTCCAGAGCGGGTACGATTACAACTATCCTGTCGCCCCCTCGCCGGCGTGGGATCGATTGGGCAGGGACGGCGAACGCTGGCGGCAGTTGTGCAACCGGCTGCTTGATCCTCAATTGTCATCGGCCCAGGTGAATTTGGAGTCGCTGGCGAAGGAGTTCCGGCCGAACCCGGTTATCGCGAAACTTCCGGTGATCTTGTCGGTGCTCGGAGTGATCTGTGCGGTAGGAGGAGGTGTCTATCTGGCGTCTCATCTTATCAAGCAATCGAGCAAACAACGGCAAGAAACTCGCGAAGCCAAACGCCGTGCAACTCTTGAGATTTTCGACAGCTCCATTACCAATGCAAATAAGCTGCTGGAAGACTCGAACTATTCGCTGGCGGCGGTCGAGTTCCAAAAGGCCGTGAAGCTGGCCGGGGAACTCAATGACACAGACAAGAAGAAAGCGGCGGAGCAGGGCCAGGGTCATGCGAGCATGCTGGCCCAGGCGAAAGCGGCCGGCCTGGTCGAGGACGAGATCAAGGCATTGGAAGAGGCGCTCAAGTTCAAGCAGGACGCAAAGGTGGAAGCCTGGCTCGCTGATGCCAGGCGGAGAAAAGAGCAGGGTGACCAGGAGCGAACACTGGCGCAAAAGCGGAGCGAATTGGACAAGGCGATGGCTGACGGCGAGCGGCTGCTGGGACAGACCAACTATGCGCAAGCAGCGGTCGAGTTTCAAAAAGCCGTGAAGCTGGCGGGGGAACTCAATGACACAGACAAGAAAAAAGCGGCGGACGAGGGGGAGCGTTTCGCCGACGCAGTGTCCCAAGCCAAAGCCGCAGGATGGGCTGAGGATGAGATTAAGTCGTTCGAAGAGGCGCTGAAGGTGAGGAAGGACGCAAAGGTGGAAGCCTGGCTCGCTGATGCCAAGCGGCGAAAAGAGCAGGGTGAACAGAATCGGACGCTGGCGCAAAAGCGGAGCGAATTGGACCAGGCGATTGCTGATGGCAATCGGCTGCTGGGACAGACCAACTATGCGCAGGCGACGGTCGAGTTCCAAAAAGCGGTGAAGCTGGCGAGGGAACTTAATGACACAGACAAGAAGAAAGCGGCGGACCAGGGTCAGGGTTATGCGAGCGCGCTGGCCCAGGCAAAAGCGGCCGGCCGGATTGAGGACGAGATCAAGTCATTGGAAGAGGCGCTGCGGGTCAACAAGGATGCGAAAGTAGAAGCTTGGCTTGTGGAAGCGAAGGATTTTCAGACGGCGGACAAGGCCTTCACCGTTGCCAGATACGATGATGCCCTGAAGGTTTGCGACCGCCGGAGGGGAATAGACCGGTTCGAGCAACTGGCACAAAAGGTCCGCCCTGAAAAGGACCAGTTGAACGCGGTTACGGTGGCGCTGAATGCAGGGCAGTATGACGCCGTCTTGCAGGCGAAGAATTTGCCGGCGAAGCAGCCGTTCACCGAGGTGATTGAGGCTGGGCGGCAAGAGCAGGGTCAGCTCATCGCGCTTCGCGAATCACAAAAATTGACTAATCGTCCAGCGGTGCTTGCCGGGCTGGAGAAACTGAAGCAACAAGTTCGGGACAAGACGCCATTCGCGGAGTTGTCGCAATGGGCCAGGCAACAGCAACCCGTCACGCCTCCGGCCGCCAATAAGGGCGACAGTGTTAAGCAAGCAGACGTGACGAGAGCCGATGCACAGCTCGATTTGTTGGAGGTGTGGCTTGGCATCGACAAGAAGAATTCCAAGGGTATTTCGGAGCCAGGTACCACAGCGCGGGCGAAGCAATTGCCTAAGTCAGCAGTAGTGAGCGGTCTTCTTCCCAGGATCGACGTCATTCAGCAGGTCTACCAAAGCACGGGCGCTCTCTCACAACAGCGTCAGCAGCGGA
This sequence comes from Verrucomicrobiota bacterium, assembly GCA_003219345.1. GTDB lineage: Bacteria > Verrucomicrobiota > Verrucomicrobiia > Limisphaerales > AV2 > AV2. Next base: position 1,943 of record QHOP01000002.1, on the reverse strand, counting down.
TCGAACAGCTTAGAAAAGCAATCAACAATTGGTAACAAGCCGTACAAAGCGAAGCGCGATCAGTCATTACGATACAGCAAATAGAAAAAGCTGGACATCTTCATCTTAACAAGGTAAAACGCCCTCAGGATTCCCGGTAGAACTCAACTCCTATGTCTATGACGACTCGGTCCACAATACGCCTGCGGCAGTATTGTCTTCTGCGTTCGGCTATTTCCCATTTTTCTTCTCTCTGTTGGGCTGGTTCCCTTTGGTGTACCGCTATTGGAAGAGGGGCGGCAGGTTCCTTGCCACAATTTGCCTGGCGAGTGTCCAGTGCCCGGCAGGGTGTGACAATTCCGTCCCGCACGTGGAAATTTGACAGTAAATTCCGGAGCATTTTTGGCGTCGCCACTCTGCTCGCCGGGCTGTGTGTTTTCAGCACCAACGTCGCGCTGACTCAGACGGCTGCACAGATTTCGGCGGCGAAGGACATTTTGGCAAAAGTCGCTCGGTCCGAGCTTCCGTCCAAAGCGGCTCAGCTTGTCGTGGACGCGCCGGCGAAGCAAAAAGCGGCGGTGGCGTCGGCCGTCGGACAGGCGGTAGCGGCTATCCACCCGGACAGCGCTTCAGCGGCAGTGGCCGCGATTGCCTCGAAAGTACCGGCCGCCGCTCCGGCAGCGGCGGCGGGCGCGGCCGGCAAACTGCCGGGTTCTGCTCCGGCCATTGCGGTCGCTGCCGCAAGTGTTCCGGGTGTCGCTGCTGACGACGTGCGCATTGCGGTGACTGCCGCGGTGCCGAGGCAGAGGGCGCAGATAGAGTCGGCGTTGTCGCGCGCGAAAGTCAGTTCCTCGGCCGTCCCGGCGACTCCGGATACTTCGGTTCCGCTCGCGCAGGTTCAAGCCCCCCAGCAACCGGTTGCGAATCCTCCGCCAGTGGCGGAAGCCGCGCCTCGATCCGAACCTTCCAAGGACGCGGTTGATATCCCGATCATCGAAATACCGAAACCGATCGCAAGACCGAACGAAATCTCAATTTCCGGTGACTTTCTCTATGGCCAGGGGACTGTTACGTTGCCGTTCGCTTTTTCGCTGGCAAAAGGTGATCCAGCCGGATTTGGCCCGTTCGTTAAGGTTGGCAGCCCGGATCGAAAGTCCGATTATATTGGCGCCACCATATCTTATTCTTTTGGTCAAGCCTGGTACATTGACGCGTCGTATGCGCATGGCAACTCCAGCGGCGACTTCGCTCTGCCCGAGACGTTGTTTGGTCAAGGTCCATCGTCAAGTTTCAAGATCGATGACGATTGGTATCAGGCTTATCTACGGTACACTTTTCCGGGATTGCGAGGCACGCGGCTTTCCGCCTACGTACGAGCAGGGGCAAGTTATGTGAAGGCCGATCTGAGTGACATAAGCGTTTTCTTTAACTACGAGCAAACGGATAAGAT
>QHOP01000002.1:0-435 GCA_003219345.1 Verrucomicrobiota bacterium | reverse complement strand
GACAATGACCTTTATGGCGGAATCGGCCGATCAACTGTCCGCTTGGAATACGATTTGGGACATTCCGGGCTGTTCAAACTTTTTGCGGATGCCGGTATGGCGTTCAAATATACAAAAATTATTTATTCGGGCACGGGCACCTCTGTTGATGGCAGTCATAGTGAATTGCTCTGGGGACCATACGCCAAGGCCGGTTTGCGCTACTCATTTTAGGCATTTTATGGGAGTCTCGTTATGAATCGAATTCTATTCACCGTTTTGTTCCTCGCGATGGGTACTCAGTCGCGAGGGGGTGATCTTCAGTTCGCTCCGGTCGCTTCAGGCACCACCTCATCGCTCCGCGCCGTCGCCTCAGCAGGCGGCTCGAATTTTGTGATCGTTGGAGCGAATTCGGCTGCACTCAACGGCACGGTTGGTCCCGGCGGATTATTCTTT
>QHOP01000106.1 GCA_003219345.1 Verrucomicrobiota bacterium | reverse complement strand
CTGTATCTTCGCTGATAAGTTGAACAAGTTGAGAGTTCCACACTTCCAAAACCTGAAGACGTGGAAATTGCGCACCCTCCCGAAGGGGTGTGCGCAAAAATGCAAAACCAGAGCCTACGCCGGCACGTCCGGCGCCGATCTGGAAAGTCCGTTTCGGCCGTCGAATTTTCCGGCCGGTAAATCTTCTCCGCCGCTCATTCGATCAGCGGCTTTGCCCGATCTTTGCAGGGGCGTTTCAGCACTCTTGCGACCAGGCTTCAAAGGCGTCGCGCGCGTCCTTCCGGGAGGGCTAAAGGCTCGTTCTTTGGCATCGTCGGAAGGTCGCACGAATTCGTTGAGCGCGCGTTTCACGTCTTCGTAAATCACTTTGTCGCGCCTTGCGTTCCTGGCGATCAGGCGAGCTTCGTCAACCGTATCGATAATAGCCGGCATGTGGCGCTTCGATCTCAGCGCATAGCCGACAACCAGCTTAATCGTGGCGGCGTCTGCTTCGGGAAGAAGCTTGCGCGCGACGCTCATCAAATCATCGGTCGTCGGCGCTTCCAACGTGCGCCAGCGCTTAACTCGCCCTTTGAATTGGCCGGCCGCCCAACCGGTTTGTTTTTCAAATTCGTTGAGGCGTTGCGGAAATTGCGGCGTGGCACAGAGCGCAAATGGAACGCCGTGATTGTAGAGCGAGGTGTCGAGCCAATCCAGTAGCTCGGGCCGACTGTAAAGACGCACACTTTGCGAGAACAGGAAATGCGCTTCGTCGATCACCAAGACAAGCCGGCTGCGCTGAAGAAAATCTTCCACGCGCGCCTGCATTTCCATCGCCTTGCGAGTGTAGGTACTCGCGAGGCCCGCGGCCCTGGCGATGGACCGCAAGACCGATGTGCGATTCGTCAAGCCTGACAGACTCACGAAGCGAGATTCCCCCAGATGCAGGTTGCACCAGGCTTCAATCGCAGTTGTCTTGCCGATCCGCTCATTGCCTACAATCGCGACCGGCTTGCCGGTCGAAAGGCAAAAATCCAGGGTCTCAAAAACTTCCCGCCCGATGCTCGTCATGACGAATTGTTTGCGGGCGGCTGCCTCAAATCGCTTCTTGAATTCAAACAGTCCGCCGATGAGGTCATCGAACCATCCAGTAGGCACACCAACAAACTGCCGGTGCGTCGAGTCAGTCGCATCGCAGAGGCGCCTCGCAGATTCTTCCTCGTGCCGGCGCATCCAATCCTTGTCTCCGTCCGCGTCGAACTTGAGATATGGATTGATGCAAAGCTCGGTGACAAAATCGGGCAGTTCATTCAGCGCCCGTGCCCGGCAGACTTCCAGGAAGCGATCCGCTCTTGGATCGAGCTCGAGCTCGAACCGGCTTGGCTTATGGTCCGGACCGCCGTTTCCATCTTCGTCATCGGCCGATAATTCATCGATGTCCCAAAGCATAAGCTCATTGCTAATTTCATCAGCAGCGGCGCGGGAGTACACCTTTCCCGGCTTGATCCCGTTGCGATGCATCGTCGGCGAACCGAGCCGTTCCGGGACCATCGCGAGAAAATCCTTTGCGAATTGGTTCAATCCTCCCGGGCGAAGAGAAATCGCCTGGAGGAAGAAAAGCAGGCTGCGCTTGCGCGGATTCAACAGAGTCGCGGCCTTCGCAGCGACGGCCCCGCCATGAATGCCGCGCAGTTCCGTGAATTCCGGGCTGGACATAAAACGCTCCTGCGAGAGCGGGGCGCCGTCGCGACCGTGCCGAGTGTTACTCATTGGCCTCCTTTGTCTGCTTCTTGTGCTGGCGTTCGGCTTCCAGCATCATAGTCAGCCCTTCATCCACTTTGTCGGCGTCGGAGCCGAGCCCGTCGAGGGACATTCCCAGTTCGCGCGCCTTGCGTTGAATACCAGTTAAGCGCGCCGTCCGCTGATCGAGCTGCGTGCGCATGGCTTCACTTTGCTCCTCGATGGCATCTCCAAGTCTGCCCGTGGCGTGGTCCATCAGGTTGCGACGGAAGGCAGGGGCAAATTTATTTCGCAACATCCGGTAATAGGTCTTGGCGTGGGACTGGTGCGCGGCAACACGCGCCAGCTCCGTTCCAAGCAGTTCTCCAGATGCGTCAATCGCCGGCACCTCCTGCGAGCGTTCGACCGCGAAGAGATTGCGGCGGTCCATGTCGGATACGGGAAGAATATCCGGGGCTTCCGGGTTGAACCAGGCCAGCACCGTCTGGCCAATCAGCCGGCCGGTGCTCTCGTTCCGATAATTAAAAGCGTTCTTACCGAAGCGCAGCGTGATCCCGTTCCGCGTGACGCGTACGGGCCGCCGATGATGCGCGAGCAGATAACGGCACCTGGCGTCAAAGCGGACCTGCGGATCGGCCTTATTCTGGAACCGTTGGAATGCCTCGGAGGGCGAGAGACCTTCGGTCATCTTCCCGTTTTGCGATGCGGCATTGTAACTCGCGCAGAGCGAATCCAGCGTAGCGAGCCATTGCTCCGCGGACAGGAACTGGCCTTCAGGATTGATCTTTCGGTTTTCGACCTGGCGTTTCAATTCCTGAAGCCGTTCAAAACAATCATGCCGCTCGTCACGCCCGGCGTAACCGGGAATACCTTCCATCAAATTCTGCATCGCCCCGATCACGCGCTCGACTGGCTTCGCGCGGGGCAATCGGGCATGAATGAATCGCAGGCCGAGATCGCAAAGTCCCTTCTCCGCCTCCGGCCAGGAGAGCGCGCCAGCGTTTCTGATGCCTTTAATCAGCCGTGAATTTTGCCAGATGCCGCGCTCAAAATAGAAGCCCTGCCGCGGCAAACCGTGCTCGTCGCACGTTCGCGTAATCAGCGTGCGGATCGCGAGCGAGTTGTAGTTGCGATCCGACAACAGGGCATAGCCGAGAATGCACGTTGAACGGAGGTCAATCATGAGCAGAAGCTGGCCGCGAATCAGTCGAAACCAGCCTTTGCCGTCCGGCTCGGAATAGTAGATCGGCAAAGTTGCGTCATCCGCCTGGTACCAGTCACCAGCCGCGACGCAGGACCAATCGCGTGAAATAAAAGCGCCGTTCAGTTTGGCCTGGCGCGGGCCGTGATGGATGTCATCGAGCGCCGCGACATCCCACCGGACCTGATCGCGAACCGATTTCGGGGTTTTGTTCGGACTGCCCATGTAATAATGCGCCAGGTCTTCGCTCAATCCTTCTGACGCGAACAGATCGCGCCAAGTCGGGTCGATGCGCCTGCCATTGAAGAAAACGGAATGCCCGATGATTTTGTCCCGGTCTTCATCAGTCAGCTTCGGCGCGCGATGCCAGCCGGATTTCTTCGGCCGCTGATCTTCAATGGCCGCCGGCAGCCGTCCGCCTTCAGTCCAGCGCCGAAACTTTCGCTCAAACTGAATTCGCACGGCGGCGAAAGTGTCGGCGATGAACGGAGCCTTCACCAGGAGAAACTCGCAGAGCTGCCGCTTCTGTTTCGCCGCAGGTTTGCCGGCGGCAAGCGCCTCCTCGAATTTTTGAAAGGTTTGAACCCACAACATCACTTGCTCGTCGGCAGTGGGGCTCTGAGGGTCTTTGAAGCTCGCAAGGTATCGCTCCAGATCGTGACATTCCTGAAGCACGGCGGCTGGCACAGGTGCGCGGTCTTTGCGCGCCAGGCGGTCATCGAGATAGATCTCGAGGCGGTCAAAATGTTCAGCGCCGGCATCGCGCTTCAGGGTGCGCTCGAAAAGCATTCGCCAATGACGCGCGGAGATCGAGTGACCGAAGACGCGATCGTACTCCTGGACGCCAACCGCAGCGAGTTCGGACTGGGACGGGTTCCGAACGTTCAGGCGAGCGAGAACCGGAGCGAGCGCGCGGCGGAGGTTATCCGCCTTTTCCAGACAATGCGGCGCGATTTCATTCAGCGGGATCGGCGGCTGCCACGCTTTCGGCGGAATGGAAAGCAGATGCTCCGCGTCGCGATACCCGCGCTGCCGCGCGCATTCGGCCAGGTCCGCGCGCAGGGCTTGCGGGAGCGCGTCAAACGTCCAGGCTTTGGCCACGCCGCCGCAGCCGGGCAATGCGCCAGAGGCGGGGGCATTTTGTAGCGCGGCGTGAAGCGCCTGGCGCGATCTGCCGAGGGCAGCAGCGATCCGCGAGGCGGTGTAGAGCTTCGCTGATTGCCTTCCGAAAACGGGATGCTTCCCGAATTCGGCAATCTCTGAGGATGGGCAAGGCTGTGCGTTGATGGACATAGGCTAAATCACCCAGTGGGGCAGAAAGAGAAGGGAACAGCCACGGTGCCAGACGCCGGTTGCCCGCCGGCGGCCGTGGTCCCGCGCACAGCCGGTAGTGGCTGTTCCCAAATTGAATAGTAGCAACCTTGAGCCAAGAATGCACGCGCGTTGCGTTGTCGCGCCCGCATGTTGTCGTCTTGACAAGCTTGGCGTTTTGACACGCTCGAATTCGCGAATGCCGGGTCTTGGTGCGTGTGATCTCATTTTACTGGTTTTCTTCGCTCATGCGTCACGCAGCCGCGAGTTGCAGGGCAGCGACCGACTTGTCTCCGACGCACCCGATGTCGAAGCGCTCGATGGGGGACAATCGTATTTCATCCACCAGACTGTTGCTCGCGAGCGAAACGCGAATTGCCAAATCCTGGCGAAGGCCAAAGCGCCAATAGCTCATGTCGCCAAAGGCGATCTGCGCCTGGCCGGGATGCGCAGCCGCATCAAAAAGAGGCATGGCGCCGACCCAAATTACAGGGAAGCCGTCGAGTCGAGGCGGTGAAGTGCTCGCCATGTAGGGAGTTTGAACCGCTGAGCTATTGAACTGGACGAAACGCGCCTCCATCGTCATGGAGCAAAAATAGGCAGAGCCGGCGAGCACTTCAGGGTCAACCTTTGTTCTGAGATTCCGCACGTCAGCGAGCGTGATGTCCGAAGGCGAGATTGCCCCCGCCGCAAGCTGCACCGACCAACCATTGTCAATTGCAAATTTGGTCACGCCCTTCCGCGTTTTGAAAGTGGCGCTCCCGTCCGCGTTAAAGAGGGCCTTATCCTCAAATTTGGCCATGTGCCGCGCCATGTAATTGCCGACGTAGTTGCCGAACAGCTCCGGCTGATCCTCGGCGAACTCTTCAGGAATACGAACAATGCCAGATGCCTTCTGAGGGTCGAGGTTGATCGTGTTGAAAGTCGGCTTCATCTCAGGCAGGGTCACAGAGGCCCCGACGAATCCGAATTCGTCAGCCGTGGTTAATTTTGGAAGCGGAGTCACGCCCTTGAGCAGCGGATAAACAGTGGCCAGTTTGCGCGCCTGCCCGTACGACCAGATTAGTTCGGAGACCTCAGTAGCAAGATTTGTGGGCAAGGGAACCTCAGTCGAAGTCATTGCTCGCGAAGGCCCGTCGACGATTTGTTCCAGACGGAATGGAGTTCGCACGCCGAATGGCAACAGCGACGTGAAGCGTTTGAGCGCACCGTCGCGCCTTTCGTCGAGCCAACCTTTGCAAGCACCAATCTCGATAGCGGCCACGATCACAACCGCCGCGAGTTGCCTGGCGCTATCATCTGACAGTTGAAGCCGGCGCATGGCCGACTGGTTCGGAATCATCGTTTGCATAATTTTTCTTTCTATCCGGCGGCAGGCGCCGCGAGCGCGCCGCCGCCGGGCAGTTGATGGTTAAGCGCGCCTCATCACATGTTGACAGTGCCGCGCGAGCTGCACTAAACGCGCCCCATTGACCGCATAGCCTGGGGCGCTGGCATAGGCATTGCGGTCTGCCGAATCGTTACAAAAGGATTTCAGGAATTCCGAAAGTTCACGGACATCGCTTTTCACGAGCGCGCCGCTCTTGAGCGCGGTCCCGATAGTCGCGCCGGGATTGGCCGGCACCGCGACCAGGGAAATCTCGATCAGCTCCTGCTTCGTGTAAGTGCGGTCCGGTTCATCCGCATTCTTGCCGCTCTGCCAGGCCAACGGGATGAAGCCTACCGACTGCGATTTGATGAAGCCGCCCTTGGCCATTTTATACGCCAGGTTGCCGAGCGGATTTTCCGTTGCGAAGCGAACGCGGTTGATGAGCTTGCCCTCACGCACATCGATCAAAGGCGAGTTGCCGAGAATTTTCCCGACGCTCGTTGAATCATGGGAGTCCAGAATTACAGGGTTGCGGCGGAAGTTCTCGAGCTGCCAGCCGTCCAACTTGATTACCTCGTTGTAGCGGTCCACCGTTTCATCACTGGCGATGAAATCCAGCATCGGCGCGTCACCAGATGCTTCTCGCACTTCCCGCGTTTCGACGTGCAGGCCGGCCCGGATTCCCGAGCTGCCGCCTTGGAATGGTACGAGCCGATCACCGAACTCTCGTTTGAGGTCAAATTGCATAGTCGGCCGTCGGGTTAAGATTCAAGTTTGTGAGAGCTGAGCGAAGCCACTGAATAGCGTGGGGGAGCGGCATTTGGCCGTTGCGGAGCCGACGCCAGGTAGTCCAGCTTAAGCCAGCCTCAGTTGCCAGTTTTCGCTTGCTCCATTTTTCATTTTTGGCGACCAGCTCCATAGCCTTGAGGCCCTGTTCCAGTTCAATGCGCTGTTGTGCTTCCTCTGCCTTCATCCAGTTAAAGCGCATTTGCTCCTCAATCAGAGTCCCGAAAATTTTCGGCAGCGGGGGAGCAGGAGCCTCCAGGCAAGCCCTAATACGCGCTCGCAATGGTGGGCCAAAAGCCTTTGGCCCACTTTTGCTCATAGATGCGTCTGCCCGGCGCGAACGTCGCGCCGCGGCCCGCGGAGGCGGTTTGGAAGCGGACTGCCCCTCCAACGTTTGATTCCGCACGGCCGGGGGGATGGCAACGCGCAAACTCAAGTTCGATGGAGGGGCGAAAGTCATCGTGGTTTTGCTCGGCTCTTTGGTGGGCCGCCGCGGCGCTCGAAGCCGCGCTCGAAGTGGCGCCTGCTCTCGCGACCCTGCTTTTCAAATTGCAATCGCTCAATGCGGTTCTTCACTTCTATGGCGCGGCAAACTCTTTTGATCTCGCGGTTCAGTTTTTCCAGTTCTTCAAGTCGTTGGAGTTGGGGCGCTATCTTAGGAAACGCCTTCCGCATTTTGCGATACCAGCGTGCGCCCGTGGGAAACGCCTTCCGCATTTTGTGATGCAAGCGTGCGCTCATATTCGGGTTTGCTCCTTTCGTGCGAAGGGCCAGCGAATTTGTTTGCCGGCCGAGTCCGAGCCAGGTTTGGAACGTTTGGCATACTGAGCCAGCTCTCCAACGTCGAGCGGGTAAAATGGAACAGCCGTCGAAGCCTCCGAAATTTCCGCGCCCACGATGACGCCGCGCTCGTCTCGTTGGAAGGTAATTTTCTTTTTGCCATTCCGGTTCGGCTCGCGCTTTCCGCTTTTCGGTTCAGGCGCTTTGATGTTCGAAGGCAGAAGCAGCCGTAATGCCTTGGCTGCCGGATTGTCCGCTGCCGGCGGCGCTGGCGTGATCGGCTGGACGCTAAAGGGCAAGTAACCCACGGCGCGCTCGGGCGCGTCGGGAAAACCGAGATCATAGACTTCGTTGATCTCGTTGAAGGAAATTCCCACGGACCATGCTTTGGTGGCCGTATCCATCCGGTCCCGGCGCGAGAGCTGCATGATCGGCAGCGAATCAATATCGAACCAGCCTTCCAACCCGGGATCCATTGCGCGGATGATCGGTTGCACCGCGACTTCAAGGCGTTTGCAAATCGCCGCCAGCGTATTCTCGATGAAGGTCAATCGCTCCTGCTCGGCGATGGCGCGGTTGGCGTCTTCGGTGAAGCCCATCATCGTCGCGGGCACTTTGAAGATCGCGCCGATCTCCAGCCGGTTGAGCTTGCGATGTTCCAGGAATTGCATGTCCGCCGACGAGATCGCCGGTTTCTCCAGCTTGAGTCCGCCGCCCATGATGACCGGCCGGTCCGCGGTGCCGGCCATGCGCTTGCGCTCGCGCAGCGCGGCGAGCACCTGCTCGCGTTGCTCCTGGCTCAGCCATTGGTCGCTGGTGGCGATCAGGCCGGTGTCCGCATTGTTGAGCATCAGCCCTTTCATGAATTGGCTGGCGGCGTAATCAGATTGGGCGGGCAAGAGCGCCACGGTGAGCGGCGAGAGGCCGCGCCAGAACAAATATGGGTTGGGCCGCATCTTGTGGATCAACTCTTCCGGCAAAAAATATTGTGAGGCCAGCGGCGACATCAGCGGTGAGCCGGTGTAACGCCACGCTTCGAGTTTGTAACCGATGACGCGATGCCAGAAAAAGTCCGGGGACAACACCAGCAGCTTCGCGATCTTTGGCGCGCGCTGATCCAGCCGCACCGCGCCGCCGTCGGCATCGAGCGGCACGATGAAGAATTCCCCGCGTAACGCTTCCCAGACCACCAGATACTGCCAGAACAGGTCGCGGTCGATGTGCTCGTGCGGACGCTCGAACAGCGCGACGACCGGACCCGAGTCAACGATAGCTTCGCGCGCGCGCCGACACCAGTTCGTGGACAGCCCGCGATAGACCCGGCCAGGCGCGCCGGCCGGAATTTGGTCTTTGCGCGAAAAGCGAAACGGGATTTGCGAGATGCCCTCCGCCAGGCCGCTGACGGCCGTATAAACCCAAGAGCTTTGCGAGTAGGGACTGGAAAGCTTGGCGCGGTCGCCGCCCGCGTCCACGTCCTGGCCGCGGAGGAAGGCTTTGGCCAGGGCGCTCTCCGCTTTTGTCCGCCCCGCCGCGGAGCTGAAGGCGGTATCGCGGAAAAAGTTTTTGATGGACGCGAGAACGTTCATTTCGGCGCTCTTGATGAAGCGAAATGTTCCAGGGCTGCGGAGGTGATTCGATACAACGGAGTGGTGCCCATTGAAATATTCTCCGCCTCGAGCTGGCCGGTTTGGATCGAGAGCAGAACCTCATCTTCCGTCACGCCCAGGCGGCGCGCGGCTTCCTTGACGCCAAACTCACAGTCCTTTGTTTTATGGCTCATTGCAGGTAAATGGATTTGCGGTGGCAGAATTATTCGTGGAGTAGGCTGATTCTCCAGCGATCCGTTTTTTCCGGCGCCCGGAGCGCCCGGCGCGTTGGTCCACAAGGGCAACGAGCCCTCGCTCGTCGTAGGCGGCAACGAGCCGATGCAGTGTCCGTTCCGACATCCTGAAAACCGGCGCGAGGAAGCCTACCGTGCGCGCGAGTGCGATCCCACTCGCGACAGCGGCAGGGCCGGTAATCTGGTGTTTGTAAAACGCCACACCAGCCAGCCGAAACAGGAGACGCGCGCGCTGCATCCGCGTGAGAGACGCCTCATTAACTTTCAACTCGAGATCGATGTGCTGCGGCTCATCTTCCTTTGCGACTAGAGCCGCGCATTTCTTCGCCAGGGCCATCGGCACGTCGAATTCAAAAAAATTCTTCCGCTTTCGCCGTGGCCAATTGTAGCGCGCAGCAGAGTTGTGAATGGTCTTTTGGGAGCACTTCAAAACCTTCGCAACCACGCGGGCGCGGTAAAACCCTTTGGCCGGATGGCGCGTTGCTCTGGGGGGAAGTTTGCGCATGGTTCCTACCTTGTGACCGTAACGAGCGCGGCATTACGCTCCTTGAACGAATGGCCAGTTCGCCGCTTGCGCACCACCCGGGCTTTCGATTTCCTGCGCGGGGGATACAAAAATCCCAGTTCCCTCAGCGATGCGTAGCCTTTGGTGAAGGATTCGCAGCATTTGCCGATGATGAGATGGTCGAGCAATTCAAGCTTTAAGAGGCTTCCGGCGCGGACTAACTCGTGCGTCACTCGGATGTCGTTTAGAGAAGGCTCAGGATCGCCGGAGGGATGGTTGTGCGCGATAACGATTGCATCCGCCGCGGCAACTATCCCGAGGCGGAAAACCTCCCGTGGATGCACAAGGACCGTATTCAATGCCCCGAAGGAGATCAGGCTGTATCCTATGATCCGCCGCCGGCTATTTAGCAGGATGACGCAACAGCACTCTGCCTCGGAACGATACCACTGCGCCGTTTGGATGTTCGCGCGCCAAAAAGCGACGATTTTCTCCGGCGTATCCGCCAACGGATCATCCATGCAGCATTCGCGGAGCGACACAATTTTGAACTCCGCTGGTCTCAGACGCCAACCGCCGCGCGGGTGGCGATCTTTAACAGGTTGGGCAACTTGAGGTGTCATGCTCGCGGGAATTGATGCGGTCAAGTTTCAGCGCGAGGCAATTTCTTGATTTCCGCGAGAAGCCGATTGGATGAGCGTCTGCCCGTAAGAACTTTGGCCAGATGTGTGAAGCTGACTCCAAGCACAGGGGCAACTCGCCGATAGCTCCAACCCCGCCTTTTGAGGGTGGCTTTCGCCTGTTTCCGGGCTACTCTCAACCATCGTTGGCGCGGTGACATAGCCCTAAACTACAAAATACTGCAATCAATGCAACAACAAAATGACGTAGTAAATTGCAGTACAACTGAGCGGCTACAAAAGCTCCGAATCAAAAAGCAGTTCACGTGGAAACGGCTCGCTGAGCGGCTTCGGCTCAGTGAATCCATGCTCTATCAAGTCCTCCGCGGAGACGCCCGTCTGAGCGAGAAATCTCTTTTTAGATTGCTCCAGGCAGAAATTGCCGCGGGATTGAGGCCACCGACTGACTTGGATATTCATCTTGAGCAGTACAATGTCCGAAAGTCTGAAGCATTCAGATTCATCCCCAAAGGCAAGAGCGAACCGGAGATCGAACTCGATGAGCAGGAACGCCAGGGTATTGCAAGACGGCTGAAGTACAGCCGAAAGGCCAAGAGATTGAGCCAGGAATCTCTCGCACAAGAGAGTGGTTTGGAAGGCACGATTATAGAACAACTGGAGCGAGCCGAATTGATTCATCCGACTCAGGAGACGATGGAAAAGCTTTGTGATGCTCTAGGAGTGACGATGGCCTGGCTCACCTCTGGTTTCCTTTTCATGTCGGATGATGAAGTCGCCAAGCTGAAGGCCCAGAGGCGGGATTTTCCAGCGTTGCAGATGCTCTCCACGAGCGAGATCGAGGCGGCCTACAAATATTTCGAGAAACAGATTTCGTTGCAAACAGGTGCTTTGAAGGACATTTTTTTGGAGTTCGCGAAACGCATCCGCATCGAACTGGCCTACCGAAAGTCCGTCGGGAAAAGCGACGTATGAAACCGGTGGCGCAGACTCCCCCGTAGCGCAGACCACACAAGGGGAAATGGGAAGCAAAAAAAGCCAACCCGCTTTTCCAGGTTGGCTTTTGCGATGATTTACCTACCCCTTCTTCTGTTGCGCAACTTCCTTTTCGATTCTCTTCTGGTCCTCTTCGATGGCTTCCAACAAGCCGTCGAACGTCGGCTCCTTTGCTATAAGCCTGTCCGGAGCGCAGTCGCCCCTATCAGGGTTCGGAATGTAGTTCGGTTCCGACCCGCCCTCGCTCAAGCGGAGTCGGCAAACATCAATCCCGTCCATCATTCTATCCGCGATCAATTCGCGAACATCTTTAGGCAGTTTTGACGGTTCAACTTCTATGGTTATGATTGACTTTGGGCAGTCAATCCCTCTGCGGAAGCATTCCGCCTGGTTAACTTCAAAGCGGAGTTTCATAGGACCGGTTTCTGTGAGTGCCACATAAGGAAGGTTGGCAGTTGTGGCCACTGCCGTTGCAGTTTGCATTATTTTGGTAGTTAGTAAATCGGCCAGTGATTCTTTCAGCCTTCAAGTGGCCGTTCCCTTTGAAAGCAGGGAAAGATTATCACGAGCGCCATCGGATGCAACAAAAACAACCCCGGAGCGCCCGCGCATTTTCTTTTCCGGCAGCCGCGTGCATAACCTGTGAGCGGGGCATCTGTTGACACGACGCAGAGTTTTTGGTTTAGTTTCGCGCCAAGGGGAAGGCAGCGCGCGCGTGAAGTGTCTCCAATCCGCACGGCCCATCTTTGAACTATGGAATCCGTGCGCATCGAAGCGAGTGTTGAAAAGGCTGTCGCTGAATTGGGCCGCAAGCCAGGCGCGGGCGATGGCGCGTTCATTGATCTGCCGCTGGAATATTTCCGCGGCGAGCCAAAGGCCGGTTGGCCGACGATGATCCGGTTGACAGCGCCGCCGCAGGCCGAGTACCTGAGAATCGTAGCGGCCGCCGCAAGTTGCCACGGCGGAATTTTTGGAGCGCCTTTCCCTGGATTGCCTGGCGGCCCTGACGCGCGAAGCAATGCGGCTGATGGCTGGCGACCGGCTTTTCCGCAAATTTGAGGAGATCGCGCTCAAACGATTGGCTGAAGAAGCCGCATTTCCCCTCTGAACCTTTATGGCCCAAGACCTCAAAACCCAATACGTCATCGAGCTGCTCGAACAAGGCACCGGCGCCAAGACCGCCGTGGCGGACCTTAAATCCGTCAGCGCCGCCGCCAAGGAAACCACCGCCGCCACCGAGACGATGACCGCGGCTGCGGCCGCCAGTTCGGCAGGGTTCACTGTCAGCGCCGGCCAGATGAAAACTGCCGCGCGGACCTTGAGCGCAGATTTGAAGCTGCTGGCCCTGGTGAGCTTCCCGGAAGTGGCCGCCAAAGGTTTCGCTCTCGAGGCGGCGCTAAAGGCCGTCGCCAGCACATCCAAATTGCTCGGTTTTTCCGTTGTCGGCGTTGCGGGCTCGATGGCCGTTCTCCTGCCAATAATTCAATCCGCTGTGGAAGCGTGGAAGGCTTATTCAGCGATTACGAAAGAGGCTACTTCAGACTTTGACGCCTACGCGGCGAGCGTGGGAGCAAACGTATCGGCAGTCGATGCGCTCGCGCGATTGACCGGCATCAGCCATGAGCGCCGCGCTGAGTTGAATGCGATGCTCGATTCCGGCTCCCCGGAGCGCGAGCGTATGGCGAGAATGCAGATTATCGGCTTGCAATCGCAGCAGGAGAAGGAGGCCAAGGCGATGGCCCAATGGCAGGGGATGATGGGCGGCGCCGAAAGTTACGTCGGCGGCACACTGACCGGCGTAGAAGGCCAAACATTTTCCGCCACTAAAGCGTGGAATGAGGCGCGAGAGGCTGTCCTGAACTATAAAAAAGAGGGTGTCGATACCGAGCTTGCTTTGAAGCAGATTGATGAAGCCTACGCCGGTGTCATTGAACGGATTCACCAGGAAAAAATTGATAAGCTGCAAGAGGAGGACATGCGCGAAGTGGAATCGCGAAGTCGGCGCATTCAGGAAGAGCAGGCTGCGGCGCAGCAAATCAAATCCTTCCAGGATGACCTTCTTGAAGCCACCCTTTCGGGCGACGAGCGTGAACGTTTTGCAAATCTGCGGACTTTCCGGGAGCGCATTGCGCACATTCAGCAACTGTCTTTGGCGGAGAAGATCACCGGCCAGGAGGAGATCGACATGATCAAGGCCGCGGCGGCTGCGTTTGAACGGCAGAATGAGAAAATCAAATTGCTCAAGAAAGATACCCATGAGTGGCTTCAAATCGCTGCTCAGGGGACTCAACAGTTCGCGTCTGGCTTCGCTTCCGCGTTGACTGCCGGCGGCAAGGGGATGCAGCAATTTTTCGCGGATTTTTTCAAGCATATGGCCGACGCGATTTTGCAGACTCTCCTTCTGAAAGCGATTTTTAGCACCATCACAAGCTTTGGCGGCTCCACTCAGACGGCTGCCTCGATCACTGGCGTGACGAGCGGACTCGCCGAAGGCGGCGTTCGATTCGCCGCCAGCGGCCTGATGATGACGAGCGGGCCGACTTTTCTTCCGAAGTTCAACGTCATTGCCGGCGAAGCCAACCCGGAAATGCTCACCGTTCTGCGGGCGCCGCAAATGATGCAGATCGGAGGCATCAAGGCGGCCGTGGGCTACGCTGGCGACCACCAACTTGCCATCAGCCGCGCTGCTGATCTTCAGCGAGCCGGCGCGCGTCCTGGTCCTGTGGAAATCAACATTACCCTGGATCCCGGGCTGCGCGCAGAGATCGTCAACGATGCATCCCATGCCGCGGTGATCCGCGTGAATACGAATTTGAAGCAAGACAGCGATACGTCGCGCGCGGTAAAAGCCCTCACAACTTGAGGGGCAAAAACGGTGGCATTTTTGTGGCGGTTTTTCGTGTCGGCAAGAGCGTTGAATCCCATTTGCAACCTCCCTGCGGGGCGCTTCCAAAGGCGGTTTTGGCAGCCAAAATAGGTTGACACTTGACACCTCCGCGCGTAGTCGAGAAGTTGAACAAGCGAAATTTCTAATCCCTGCCTTTCAATGAGTTGCGGATTTTGGCTTTGGAAGTTTCGCTCGTACAGATTCTCAAAGCTTGTTCAAATTATCGTTTAGAGCATTTCACTTGATCCGCGCACAACACTTTCCTGTTCAAGCTACTTCAAGGGAGATCAAACCACCTCAAGGCAAACGCTGTTTGTGCAACTTATCAGCCAAGGTTCATTCTCAATAAACAGTGGTGCGCGATAGAGGGTTCGAACCTCTGACCCCTTCCGTGTCAAGGAAGTGCTCTACCACTGAGCTAACCGCGCACGCAATGCCGAAAGACCGACGAGAATCCTTCATTTTCATGGTCTTTCCGCTGTTTTGAGCGCGTGGGAAAGTGCTCCAATCTCCGTCCTGTTTCAAGCGAAAATCGACCAGAGCCAGAACAAAAGTCATAATGGGAAGTGCGCCGCATTTCGGGCGTCCGGCTCCTCTTCTCCAGGAACTGGTCAGCAAATCTGCTCGCCACGCTGAGCAAAAGCGAGCAGTCCACCGGAGCCGCAGTCGGACTCGTCAACCCGATAGTAGAACACCTTTTCCCCCGCCGACGGAAATGGTCAGGTAATCCTGACCGAGATTGGCGTACACGTCGGCTCCGGTCGTCCGATTTCGATACCAGTAATCAACGCCCACTCTGTTGTCCGGCCCGTCAAGGTCTTCCCAGACGCCAACCACGCTGTGACTGACGCCAGAATTTCCACTACCGATTGCTGCGTGGCGTGCGTGGAAGGTTGTCGATGTTGAACCTTCACTTCAATCGCTGCCAGACTTCTTCGATTTTCAAGCCGTCTGAAAGCTGCCCCGACTGGTAAAGCTTGTCCCCATCGACTTTGATCGTGAAGGACTGCTTCTTGCCAAGATACGTTTCCATGCCCGTGCCCACGAACTCAATCGTCTCCGTGTATGAGCCGCCATCCAAAGTATATGGCCCACCCGCCGTGCTCTCGACGTTCCGGGTGTCCGCATTATATTGAACCCATGTGAAGTGGGTCGCCGTTATCAACTTGATGCGTCTTTGCTCTTTGGGGAAATCGGTGAAGTCTTTCGCGTCGCCATACTTGGTGGAGATCAGTTGCCATGTACCCAGATGAGTGCCACTGCCTTTGGCGATCTGCTGTTGGGCGACCAAAGTTGCGGTGAGAACGACCGCCGCTACTACAATTACGATAGGAGCTTTTTTCATGGTTGTTTTCGGGTTGAACTTCGTTCGTGTTGTCTCAGTTGCGAGTCCCGTCTGTCGAACCGCTCAACCGTTTTCGACCAAGCTTCCGCCATCCCGTCACGCACTCGACGCCTGGCACGACTGAATTTAGTGAGAACTTCAAGCGGTATCGGAATCCATAAGAGCAGGTTGCTGGATTTCTGTGAAGGGAAATAACATCGGTTCAGGAACAGAATGATTTGAAGCGGATGCCCGGACGTGTTCCACTGTTCCCGTCACAGCGACGATTTGCTTTCGATGCCCGAGAATCAAGAAGCGTCACACTGCATCCATCGGTTCTGTCCCCTGTGCGAACGACAGGATGCGCAGCCGTTGTTCGCCAAAGGCGCGTTGCGTCTGGTTCGCTGCAATAATTGTTCGATGGTTTATGCCAACCCGGTCGAACCGGAGCTGGCGACCGGGAGGTTTTACGACCGGCTCGGCGCTTCGTTTTATCTGTCGCCGGACAAACTGGAGAGCGATTACGCGCCGGTGCGTTTCGAGCGGGAGTTGCGATTGTTCCGCGCGCATTGCCAATCCGGCGCCGTATTGGACGTGGGTTGTTCCACCGGCGCGTTTTTGTATCAGCTGAGGACGCAATTTCCCGGGGCTTACACGGTGACCGGAACGGACGTGGCAGGCGCTTCGATGGATTACGCGGAGAGTCGGGGCCTGGAGGTCATTCGCGGGCCGTTTTTGGACTTTGACTTTGGCAATCGGCGTTTTGACGCCGTCACGTTTTGGGCGGTCATCGAACATGTGGTGCAGCCGAAGCAATTTTTGAGCAAGGCAGCGGCGATACTGAAGCCCGGCGGGCATGGCTTCATCCTCGTTCCGAACATGAAGTCGTTGGCGGTGCGCTTGCTTGGCGCGAAGTATCGTTACATTATGCCCGACCACGTGAATTATTTCGCCGCGGATACGCTGAAACGGTTTGCCGTCATGGAGCCGGCGTTTGAAATCACCCGGCTCGGTTCGTCACACTTCAATCCGATGGTTATTCTGAAAGACTTTCATGGCGGCGTGGAACGGGTTGCGGACGAAGAGCGCGCGCGTCTGTTGAAGCGGACCACGGCGTACAAGCAACGGCCTGTGCTCAGGCCGGTGAAGTGGGTTTACTCCGGCGCCGAACGCCTGCTGGGGGCGATGGGTCTGGCGGACAATCTGTTCATCATGTTGCGGAAGAAATGATGATGAGCGCGCGGATTTGGCGTTGACTCGGTCAAAGCTTCTGGCGGATTTTAGGCGCGTTGTTTTATGGCAAAGATCAAGCGCGCCCTCATCTCTGTTTTTGACAAGACCGGGCTTATTCCTTTTGCGCAGACGCTGGCGGCGGCCGGGGTGGAATTGATTTCGACCGGCGGCACCGCCAAGGTCCTGCGTGAGGCCGGCTTGCCGGTCATCGAACTGAGCGATTATACCGGGTTTCCTGAAATGCTCGACGGCCGCGTGAAGACATTGCATCCAAAAGTCCACGGCGGCCTGCTTTTTCTTCGCGGCAATTCTGCGCATGAGGCGGCGGTGAAAAAGCACGGCATCGGCCCGATTGACCTGGTTGCGGCGAACCTCTATCCGTTCGAGCAAACGGTTGCGAAGCCGAAGGTCACGCTGACTGAAGCGATTGAGACCATCGACATCGGGGGTCCGTCCATGTTGCGGAGCGCCGCCAAAAACCACCCGCATGTGACGGTGGTGATGGACCCGCACGATTACGATGAAGTCGCAGCTCAAATCAAAGCCAAGGGCAAGACCACACTGGAACTTCGCCGGAAGCTGGCGGCGCGTGTGTTCGCCCACACGTCGGCTTACGACGCCGCCATCGCCTCGCACCTGATCAAGGTTTTTTTTGGCGCAGACGCGCCCTCGTCTGAGCCGGCCAAAGCCATTCAACCACCGCTGCCGCTGGAAAAGTCGGCGGCGGCGCTGCCACCAGTCCTCGTGTTGGAAGCGCCGCAAGCGCAGCCGTTGCGTTACGGAGAAAATCCGCATCAACGCGCCGCGCTCTACGGACGGTTCGCCGATTACTTCCGGCAACTGGGCGGCAAAGAACTTTCCTGCAACAATATTCTGGATTTGACGGCGGCGGTGAACTTAATCGCTGAATTCGCCGACGACGCGCCGACGTTGGCCATTCTGAAGCACACGAATCCGTGCGGCGTGGGGCAGGGAAAGAACCTGCGCGAAGCATGGCGCAAGGCGTTCGCCACGGACAAGCAAGCGCCGTTCGGCGGCATCATCGCGGTCAACAAGCCGCTGGATCTGATGTGCGCGGAAGCCATCGCGGAAGTTTTCAGCGAGGTCATCGTCGCGCCGGATTTCAAGGCCGACGCGCTGGAGCGTTTGCAAAAGAAAAAGAATCTGCGACTGCTCAAAATTCTGAAAAGTCCCCTGGCCGCCGCGCCATGGGAAATTCGCAGCGTCGGCGCCGACTCATTCCTCATGCAAGAGCGGGATTTGAAATCCGTGGCGGCCTCGGACTTGAAAGTGGTCACGAAACGCAAACCGACCAAAGTCGAGTTGCAAGCGATGTTGTTTGGCTGGCGCGTGGTGAAGCACGTGAAATCGAACGCGATTGTTTTTGCCGGAGAAGACCGCACGCTGGGCATCGGCGCTGGCCAGATGAGCCGCGTGGACGCGTGTCGGATTGCGATTTGGAAAGCGAAGGAAGCCGGCCTTTCGCTGAAAGGGAACGTGGTTTGCAGCGATGCGTTTTTCCCGTTCCCGGACGGTTTGGTCGCGGCGGCGGAGGCGGGGTCGACCGCGGCGATTCAACCGGGTGGTTCCGTCCGTGACGCTGAAGTCATCGCGGCCGCGGACGAACGCCAGGTAGCGATGGTCTTCACGGGTGTGCGCCATTTCCGGCATTGATTTGGCGCACAATAGCGACGGCCAAAGATCCCTTTCGCTTAGGTTGCAGTGCACACCCCTCACCCGCCCTCCGGGCACCCTCTCCCCTTCCGAAGGGGAGAGGGATAGGGT
>QHOP01000105.1 GCA_003219345.1 Verrucomicrobiota bacterium | reverse complement strand
GCCTTTCCAGGCCGGCAACAGATGATCAAGTACTGTAAGCGGAGAGGAATTCCGGTTCAGGCCAGCGCGAAGAAACCGTTCTCTACGGACCGGAATCTCCTGCACATCTCCTACGAGGCGGGCATTCTCGAAGACCCGTGGATGGATGCGGGCGACAAGAAGTATCGCGGCTCATTCACGACGCTCTCTGTGTTCCCCGAAGATGCGCCGAACAAACCGGAGTTCGTGACGATTGACTTTAAGAAAGGCAACGCGGTTGCCGTGAATGGAAAGGCACTTTCCCCGCTCGGCGTGATGAAGGCGCTCAATCAACTCGGCGGCAAACACGGCGTCGGGCGCGTGGACATGGTGGAGAACCGTTACGTGGGCATGAAATCGCGCGGCGTGTATGAGACGCCCGGCGGCGCGATCCTGCACTTCGCGCATCGGCAGATGGAGAGCATCACGATGGACCGGGAAGTGATGCACCTGCGCGATTCGCTGGTTACGAAATATTCCGAACTGGTCTATTACGGCTTCTGGTATTCGCCCGAACGCCTCGCGTTGCAGTCGCTCGTCGAGGAAAGCCAGAAAAACGTGTCCGGCACGGTGCGCGTGAAACTTTACAAAGGCAACATCATGGTCGCGGGCCGCAAATCCCCCGTGAGCCTCTACCATCCGCGCATCGCCACGATGGAAGCCGATCCGACGAAGGCCTACAACCAGGACGACGCGACCGGTTTCATTCGTTTGAATGCGCTTCGTCTCAAAGTCGCGGCGGCGGTGCAGAGGAAGAGATGAGTGAGGAGCTGCTGCGGGTCGCAGACCCGCGCTCCATCGGCGCGACCTCTTTGTAGAAACCAATCGAAAAGAATTCCAAGCTCCGTCAGGAGCGACATCTTCCGCGTCTGACCAAAGAATATGCCGCCCCGGACGGGGCTTCATCATTTTGCGGGTGACGTTCTAAAAAGATGCCGCGCCTGACGGCGCTTGAAACACGCGCGCAACAATTAAGCATTTTTGTTGCGGAACAGGTCGGCGGTGTCCGCAATGTTCAAAACGGAAAGGTCCAGGCCTTCTTCGGGCGAACGGGCCTGGGCGGCTTGCAGTTGCTGAGCTACCTGGGAGATCGTGGTTATCGCATAATACTTCACCGCGCCGACGCTGATCTGTGCGCGGAAGATCACCACGAGGAGGCAGTGTTCGTCCACGTTGTGCACCAGCAGGCTGAAATTTTCCCCCTGCTGATAAACGCTGCTGAAATTCGCCTCGCTGACGAGGCTGGCGATGCCCTGCGTGGCGGCGTACATCGCTGCCGCCAGCGCGCCAAGCGTGGTGGTGTCGAACCGATGCGTGTCACCGCATTGCGTGATGAGGAAGCCGCCCTTGTCGATCACCAGGCTGGAAGTCGCCTCGCTTTTGCTCAGCAGGTCGTTGAGGGCGCCGTCGATCTGGCGGATGTCTTCCTCGATGAGTTGGGGCAGGGTGGCCATAATCAGGCGGATTTGCGGCCGCTTTGGTTGATGAATTTGTGCAGCAACATGCGCGTGATCATGTTGAGCGTTTCAAACACACCTTCGCATTTGCTGGCGGAAGCGGTGAAGTAGGGGACTTGCACGTCGCGGTTGTTCAGCAGAAACTCCATGTATTCGGCCGGCGCCACGTTCGGCAAGTCGCGTTTGTTGTATTGCAGCACATAAGGGATGTCGGCCATATTCATCTTCAGGGTGCGGAGATTGTCTTCCAAATTGGCGAAGCTCTCGACGTTCTCCTGCATCTTCTCGTATTGCGAATCGGCCACGAACACGATGCCGTCCACGCCGCGCAGCACGAGTTGACGGGTGGTGTTGTAAATGACCTGGCCCGGAACAGTGTAAAGCTGGAACTTGGTTTTGAATCCCTTGATCGCCACGGCTTCGATCGGCAGGAAATCGAAGAACAACGTGCGGTCGGAGCTGGTCGCCAGCGAGACCAGTTTGCCCTTCTCCTGCGCCGTTTGAATGTTTTCGTGGACTTTGACCAGGTTGGTCGTCTTGCCGCCCATGGCTGGACCGTAATACACAACTTTGACCTGCAGCTCTTTGGTGGCCTGGTTGATGATAGCCATAAACGGTCTCTTACTTGTTCTGCGGGGCCAATTGAGCGGCAATAATGCTCAAGTGCGGTTCCGGCAATGATTCCCCGGCGCGCCCAAGCACGGTGAAAAAAACTCCCCCGGCCTTGAAAATTCTCAAGGGCACATTGTCCACAGTGATCGTAAAGTTGTTCGCTTCACCGAACTTCAATTCCTTGCCGTATTGCAGCACGCGAGTGAACATTTGCGGCAAAAACGCCGCTATGGTTTCGCCGTTCAAGCCGGGCGGCAAATGATCCGCCAAAAACTTCTCCGATTTCCTGCGGCGGTCGCGGCGCTACCGAAACCGCTGGCGCCACGGGCGCTTGCGCCGTCATCGCTGGTCGCACTGGCGCCGCAGGAGCCGGCATGGGAATCCTCGGCGCGACCGGCGCGACCGGCGCAGCGGGCGTCACCCGCGCTGCCACGGGCGCTGTCACCGGCGGTTGAGCTGAAGGAGCTGAAGGCGCCATTGCTCTGCTGGTGAAGACGTCCGGTATCTGCTCTCCAATGGCGTATTTCTTTTGCGAAGCCGCAGGCCTTTTGTGCGCCATGAACAGCGGAGCAATGACCGCCAGAGGCAGTTCCAGTTGGGTGTCGTCGAACGATTGAGCTGCGGTTGTCAACGGCGGCGGGTTGATCAGCGAACGCATGCGTTTCCACGGAAAGAGTATCTTCCCTCGTTTCATCGCCTGTTCCAGTTCGTCAGCCGGGAGAGACACGGTAGGATCGGACAGCTCTGCCAGCGCCTGCTTGATGGCATCGGGCCACCCGCTCGTCAGCGGGGCCAGCGGCAAAACCAACGGTTGCACGGGCGCTCCCGCATGCGGCTGGGGTGCCGGCGCAGGAGCCGGAGCCGCAGGCACGGCAGCAGGAACCTTCGGCGCCCCGACCGCGGACGGCTGTAATGGCTTGATCACGGGCGCGGACGGCGGTGGCGGCAAGGGCGATGGAGCGGTCTGCGGCCTCAATGCGGATGGGACAGGCAGTGGTGAAGAAGGTTTAATCGGCGGTGGCGGCAACGGCACGGTGGATTTGATTGGAGCCGCCGGTGGCGCGTGGGGTGTCGCGGGCTTTGGAGTGATCGCGGGCCCGGATGCAGGCAGGTGTCTCGGTGCAATCGCGGGCGCAGAAGCCGCCGACGTTTTTGCGGGCGCCGCGCTCATGCGAACAGCGCTCAACGGCTCGCCTTTCGGTCCGAAAATGCCCCCGACCTCCTCGGGCACTTCCACCTTCTTCTGCACGGTACGCCGCGGTAACTGTTCCGGCCTGAGTTGAGCAACGATTTCCGGCAACGGCAATTCGACCGGCGTCTGGTCGTGGCTGCTTAAGTCCAGAAAGACCCCTGCGGGTGCGGCCAGTCGCAGTTCGCCAAAAGAAATCCTGACCGAGCCTTGAGGCAATTGGGCCAGTACCTTTTGCAAGGGAATGGAGATATAAACGGCGCCGGACGGCGGCTGCCGCACTTTGGCCTTTAACACGTCCGGCAACTTGAGCAGGACGGGCTTGAGCGCGATTTTGATCGAATCGCCGGCCGCTGGCGGCGTATCCACCGAGACGGGAACGGACGAAGGCAAAGGGTCCGGGGGCGCCTGTGGCGCTCGCGGCGGAGGTGTCGCCGCAGCAGGCCGCGCACCCGGGGCGTAGCCGGGGTGAAATTCGCGCGGAGGAAACACCATTGGCGCTGGTTCAGCGGCGGGCTCTTCATCCCCCCGCTTTTTGAACAGGTTTTTTAGACGGCCTAACATCACTTCGTAAGTTTGACACGCCACAGCTGTTTCGTCGATATAATTGTAAGTTGCTTGCAATTTTAAGCCTGCAGGGGTTGTATTGGGACGGAAGTTCAGTGAACCAGATATGTCCGTCCGCCATAAAGTCCTTCTGCTTGATGATGATCAGGATTTGTTGGAGCTCTACCGGGAAATGCTGGCCCGGCTGCCGAGCCAACCGGAAATCCATACCGCCACCTCCGGCGCGCGGGCGATCTCACTGCTGGAATCCGAGCCCTTCTCCCTCCTCATTTCCGACCTCAACATGCCGAAAATGGACGGGCTGCAGGTCCTGACGATCGTGCGACGCAAGTTTCCGCAACTGCGCACGGCGGTGATGACTTCGGTCGTGGACACGCAATTTCGCACGCGGGCCTACGCCATGGGGATTGATCTGTTTTTGGAAAAGCCGAACACGAGCCAGGAAATTACATTTTTTCTCGACTGTATCGAATCTTTGCTCGGGCGCGAGATGGATGGCGGGTTTCGCGGCGTGCAAAGCAAAAGCCTGGTGGACATCATCCAACTGGAGTGCCTTTCGCAGAGTTCCTCGGTCCTCAAGGTCACCAACGGCGCGTTGAGCGGCAAAATCTGGTTCAACAACGGCGAGGTGATTGACGCGGAATCCCAGGATTTAAGCGGGGAAGCTGCTTTTCGGAAGATTCTTTCCTGGAAGACGGGCAACTTCGAGATCCTGCCGGCTGATCCGGAGCGGCCCCGCACCATTTTCAACTCCTACCAGGGTCTGTTGCTGGAATCCGCCCAGGCGCTGGACGAAGCGCAAGCGCAAGTCCCGGAAGGCGAAAGCGCGCCCGGTCCGGAAGAAGGCGCGCCGGCTCCCGCGTCTGAATCGCCGCTGGCGCCCCTGGCTCGCTTCAACGGAGTGGAATTTGTCATGACCGTCCGCGCCAGCGACGGCAAATTCGATTCCTGGAGCGCTGAAAACCCGGAGCAGATTTCTCAGTGGGTGCGGCAGACTATGCAGCGCTTTCGCGTGTTGGGAGACGGTTTGCAGGCGGGGCAACTGAGCCAACTGGAAGGTCTGGGACCGCAATGCCACGTGGCGCTGGTTTCCAAGGCGGACAACGACCTTTGCGTGGGTTTTCATCGTTCGCTCTCGCAAGACCTTGTGCGGGAGACCATGAGCAAAATTGCAACCAAATGGGCTTCCTGAACCTCCTGACCAAGCGCGGGTCTCAAGGCGCCACCCTCGTGCGCTTGCCGACCGGCAGTTTCACCCTCGATCCCGGCGGGCGGATTGTCGCCTCGACCCTGCCCCGATCCTTTCCAGCGGGGAAGGTACGGCAGATCGGTGATCTGGTGCTGTCCACTTTTCAAGCGGCGCGCGAGGCAGGGATTCCGTTGACCGAGTTGATTGCTGACTACGCGGCATTGAAACTCACTGCCCGCGAGTTGCGCGGCGGGGCGATTATTTTCCTTGCTCCGCGCTCGCTGGGGCAAAAATAATAGCCGACCGAACGACTTTTATGGATACCAAGAAACTGGACGACCTGATCATCCAAATCGAAAACTACCTGGAATGCTGGAAGCAGTTCAATCATTACCTGAGTCTGGCGCGCACCAAAAAGTTTGGTCAGGAGGACGAAAACCAGTTTCTGGAAGTCAAGAGCGTGCTGGCGCAGGAACTGGAGATGATTATCTCCGCGGTCGAATTCAGCAACCCCACCAAAGACGAAGTGCACGGGCTGCTGGGCGGCGCCACCTCGCTGCGCTTTTTAAGCGAACTGAACGAAGGCGCCTTCCGCAACCTCGAGAATCAGTGGCACAAAATTTACATCGGGCTGCAGTCAATCCTCGGACAGTTGAAGGTCCAGCAGCGGCAGACTGAATCCAAGTCCGTTTGGTCGAATTTCTTCGGCAAAAAGAAGTCGTAAGCCTCCTCCCCCCCATTTCGCGAAATAAAAACGCCGACTCAATCGAGTCGGCGTTTGTTGTTCTGGAAAAGTATCAACCGCCCCTTCGCCGCAGGTGCCACAGCAGCGCGCTCGCGCTCAATCCAAACAGCGCCAGGATCGAAGGTTCCGGAACCGGAAGGATCTGGCCGCGGATTTCACCATTGGGGAAAACACTCGAGTGGATGTTGATATACCAAAGACCGCCTTCCAGGTCCGAGATCTGGTTGGCAATCGAATAAGCAGGACCCACACCTGGGGGGTCTGTCAACGTCAAGGTGCCCGATATCGTCCCGTTTCTGATGGCGGCTCCGGTCGTTGTAAAGGTTCCCGGCGCACTTAAAAAATAAATGGGGTTGGCGTTAACTCCGGCGGCGGCAGGACCATGAATATGCGATACGGTGGAGTCCGACTCCAATCCGGACCAGATGATATTGTTAAAAGTCAGCGTGTTTGCCGCTGTATCGAGCGTCAGGGTCCCGCTTCCACTCGCCGCACTGGTGTCCGCGGGGTCGCCCTCTTGAGGCGCGTCCAACGAAATTGTGAAGTCTTCAGTAGCCGCCAACAACGTCTGACGACCCGCCAACAAACCAACAGCAATGAGAGGAAGCAATATCTTTTTCATAAACGTTGATTGTCTTACACTCTAGCTAACTTCTAACTGACGCTCTTATGAATTACCTCACCCAAGGGGGTCAAGGAATTTTTTTTTTAAAAAAATGCAGGCGCACTTTGGCGCAGGTTGCCCAAATACTTGGACTTGGGGCAATTTTGGAACCCGCCGCGGTGGCAGACCCCGCGGCAGTGCGCTTGGGCTTTTTCGAGGGTGGCTACGGCTGCCCGGCCGCCTTGGTAAACATGTTGATTGCCGCTTTAATGCCTGCCGCCTTGGCTGCGTCGATGACTTTCACCAATTGCCCGACGGGCGCATCGGTGTCCGCGCGGATCGAAACGCTGATCTTCGAATTTTGCGCGGCGTGGGTCCTGAACTCCTCCTGTAACTTGTCCAGTGTCACTGGGCGTGGTCCGAGATAGAGATAAGGCTCCTGTTTCGCAATGGTCACAATCAGGTTGTCTTCGGTTGCGCCTGTTTTGGGGGTCTGTTTCGACTCCGGCAAGACCAGCTTCAACGCCGGCTGCTGCTTGAAGGTGGTGGTGACCATCATGAAAATCAGCAGCACGATCAGAATGTCGATCAGCGAAATGATGATGATGGTGGGCGGCTGGCGGCGTTTGCGGATCGTGAATTGCATGGCTCACTCTTTCTCGTCGTGGCGATAAAAGCGCCGCAAAAACCCGTCGCACAACGTCTCCATCTCAATGGCCAGCGTCTCCACCTTCTTGTTGTAGTAACTCCAGGCGATCAAGGCCGGGATGGCAATCAACAAGCCGGTCAATGTCGTGTTCAACGCGATGGAGATGCCGTGAGCGACGACCGCATTGTCCCCCAGACCGGTGCGGCTCAGGCCGCTGAACAGGCTGATGAGCCCGTTGATGGTGCCGACCAATCCGAGCAGGGGCGCGATGCCGACGATGATTTCCAGCACGACGATGCCGCGCTCCATCTGCGCGATTTCGTGGCGCGCCCTGGTTTGGATGGCGTCCGCGTTTTCTCCCTTCGGCCAGTTGAGATGTTCCACTGCGACCAGCAGCAGCCGGCTCAACGGCGCCGGTTGTTGCTGGCAGATTCCCTCCAACATTCCCAAATCCTGTTTGGCGCGACAGAGGTCCAGCGCCTTTTCCACTTCGGGCGGGATGATTTTCTTCCAGCGCAACGCCAGGCCGCGCTCAATGATGAAGGTCAAGCCGACAATAGAGGTCGGCACCAACAATAACATGACCGGTCCGCCGTCTCTAAGGAATTGCCACATAAATTTTTTATTTCGTCATAGCGCAGACTGCGAATCCGCACCAAGAGATTTTTCGTGCACTCGGTTCGCCTAAAACTCGTAGTAGAAGGTAAACGTGATCAGCCGGTAATCCTTGGCGATCATCCGCCGCATTTCGTTCGGCCAGGGCGCATAAGGCGAGGGATCGGAAATGGCCTTCTGACAATACAACGCCAGCGCGTCCCCCACGTCGGATTCGAGCACTTTCAGTTCGCTGACGCGTCCGTCGGAATGCAGGCGAAACTCCAGCACTACCTTGCCTGGACGCGTGGGCGTAGCCGTCGAGTCAAGAATGTCGTACCAACGTTTGGAAACCGCCGCGATGACGGCCGCGTCATAATCGCCAAACGGAGTCCTCTTGGCATCGAAGGCGGGAATAATCGTTCCGTGTCGTTTGACGCCGCCATCTTGTTTCATTTTTGGGCCTGGAATCAGTCCCTTCTGCAACTGCGCTTCCAGGATTGTGCGCGGGCGCTTCGGCTTCTCCTCTTCCTTCGGCTTTGTGTCGGCGGGCTTGGCCAGGGCAAGATCGCCGGGCTTCGGCTCAGGTTTGGGTTCAGCTTCCGGCTTGAAAGGCTCCGGTTCCGGTTTCAGCGGCGTGAGCGGCTGCGGCGGCGCCGGACGCAGCGTGTCCATGACCTTGGGCACGTGTTCCTGTTTGCCCTCGATTTTTGGCTTTTTGGAATCAAGCGCCACCTCGGGATTGGCGGCGATCGAGTTGAACGCGGAATAGTATTTAGTGTCCTTCGGCGGCTCGGCCGTCGCTTGCGACGGGTCCACCTCGACGAAGGTCAAAGTCGGCGCTTCCTGGTCGGTCGGAGGAGATTTCCGTTGTTCAACTCGCCTGGAGAGATCCAGGACCGTCCTCAACCAGTCCGGGAGATGCAGGTGCAAATAATAACTCAACTCCAGCATGCCGAACAAAACCAAATGAACGGCCAGCGACAGAGCCAGCGCGCGCGCGACGGAATTGGCCGCCAGCCGCGCCCGATAGCTATGAAACGACGCCCAGTCCATACGCGGACACAATGAAGGACGTGACGCGCCCGAGCAACTGTTTGTTCAAAAAACGACTGGATCGGAAACGCGCCGAGTTGAAGTTGTGACCGACCGACAGCCCGCTCAATGTCCGCCAGGGGTCAAAACAGAGGGGTTTCTCAGCAGCATCCTGACGAGAAAGAACAAGCCGATAGCCAGGGCAATTCCCACGAGAGCCATCACGATGTTTTTGAGTGAACGGCCGAGCTGCATCAGCCTTTCAGACTCCTCCTTCTGCGCCGCCTGGAACAATTCAAACTCCTGTTCGACCGAAAACGCCGCGAGATTTTCCTCCCTGAGCTGCAAGGCCAGCCAATGCCCCTGGGCGTCGCCAAACCCGGACGGCAATTTTTTCAGCAACTCCGGCGATGCGCCGCCAAATCCAGCCTGCTGCCAGAACGGAGACCTCTCTTGCGTCCAAAGACGGACCAGCCCGTGATTCCGCGCGACGATCTGCATTCTCTCCCAAAGCTGCGCGCGAAACCGGTCTTCCTGCTCCGGCTGCGTGAACGCCTCGCTGTGGAGTTGGCCTTGTTTGCCTTCAACGTGCAGTCCAATGGCGCCCAACAGATCACTTTCATCGCTGACGATCAGTTGAAATTCCGTGAGCCGCTTTTCCAGGTCGAGCACCTGAAGCCGCGCCCGTTCCCAAAGTTGCTTCAATCCATCCAAATCATCCACCGTCGCCCGGCGCACGGTAAGTTCCGACGCATTCATCCCTCGCAGTGTAAGGGCGGGCGGGCGCCGGGTAAAGATTTTGGTGGCAAAAGGCCGGCTTTGAGAAAAACTCTCGCGCCGTGAAACGACGGATGCGTCCACGCTTTGAATGACGCAATTGGAACCAGCACAACCTCGAGTGAAGCCGGACAACCTGCTCGGCGTCCTCGCCTTTTTGCGCAAGTATCCGACGCAGGTGGCGCTGTCGGTCTCGCTGCTGCTGGTCAACATCGGGATTGAAATGGCGCTGCCGCAAATCCTCGGCAGCGCCATCAACAACCTGGGCTGGCACGCCGAATGGGGCGCAAGCTTTGAGCTGAAGGCTTACGTTCTCCTGTTCCTCTCTCTTGTCCTGGTTCGCACGGGCAACGGAATCATCCTCGGCCCGATCCGAAATCGTCTCGTGCAGCGGACGCTCGGCGATATCCGCACCGCCATCTACGATGCCATCCAGCGGCTCGCCTTCCGTTACCACGACAAGTCAAATACCGGCGAACTGATCTCCCGCTCGACCACCGATATCTGGCGTCTCCAGGATTTTCTGTTCGCCTGCCTCTTCTTGAGCTTCGACATCGTCGTGGCTCTCTCGGCGACGGCCATCCTCATCTTCGCGACGAGCGCGGCGTTGGGCGCGGTGACGCTGCTGACGCTGGTTCCCACCATCGCGCTCATCGCCTTGTTTGCCAGCAAACTGCAACCGCAATGGCGCAAAGTGCACGACCTCCACGGCGCGATGACCACTGTCATTCAGGAAAACATCGCCGGCGTGCGCGTTGTCAAGGCTTTCGCCAAAGAGTCGGCGCAGGTCAAAAAGTTTCGCGACAAGAAGGAAGTATTTCTCGGCACGTTGCTGGAAACCGTGAACTACTGGGCGGCGCGTGTGCCGTTCGCGCAATTCATTTTCGGCCTTGGCCTGCCACTGGCGCTGTGGATCGGCGGCCGGCAGGTCATTCGCGGCGAACTGGCCATCGGCGATTTGGCGAAGGTCGTGTTCTATTTGATGGCGATTGGCCATCGCGTCGGCATGGTCGGCCAATTCACGAACATCATCCAGAACGCCAGCGCCAGCGCCGAACGCATTCTCGAAATCATCCACGAACCGCAGGTGATTAAGAGCGGCAGGCGCGATCTGCCCGCTTTGGCCCCGGCCACAACGCCACCCCTGACCCCTCCCGGGAGGGGAACCACCGGACGGCCAGCCTTCGGCAGTTCCCCTCCTTCGGAGGAGCCGGGCGCAGCTCAGGGTCGGCCCGAACGCTTCGGTCGCGTTGAGTTCGACCAGGTCAGTTTTAAGTACTATGATGGCAAAGCCTCGCTCACCGACCTCAGCTTCGAAGCCAAACCCGGCCAGACCATAGCCATTGTCGGCCCAACCGGCTCCGGCAAAACGACGCTGGTAAATCTGATCCCGCGCTTTTACGACGTTTCCGGCGGCCGTGTGCTCGTGGACGGCGTGGACGTGCGCGAATTGAGGCTCGAACAACTCCGCCGCAGCGTCAGTGTGATCTTTCAAGAGACGTTTCTTTTCAACGCCATTGTGGCGGAGAACATTGCTTATGGCCGGCCCGATGCGTCGCGAAAGGAAATCGAGAAATGCGCCCGCGCCGCGCAGGCGCACGAGTTCATTATGGAACTGGAAGACGGCTACGACACGGTCGTGGGCGAACGCGGCGTCACACTCAGCGGCGGACAGAAGCAACGCCTCGCCATCGCCCGCGCCTTTCTGATGAACCCCCGTATTCTGATTCTCGACGACGCCACCGCGAGCGTGGATTCGCGCACGGAACGCTTGATTCAGGAAGCCATGCGTCAGTTAAGCGCCGGGCGCACGACCTTCGTCATCGCACACCGTTTTTCGACCGTGCAACACGCCGACCTGATTCTGGTGCTGAAAGAAGGCCGCGTTGTGGAACGCGGCACGCACGACGAACTGATCAAGCGCGGAGGATTTTATTCCGAAATTTTTGAGCAGCAGATTAATAAATGAATCGTCAGTTGCCAGTCGTCAGTCGTCAGTTGTCAGTCGTCAGTTGTCAGTGGCCGGAGTCATTCGCCCGGCTCCTGAGTTTCCTCTTTCATTTTCACGGTCCCGATGGACTTCAAGTAGGCATTAAGACGCGGGGCGAGTTCATCAATGAGCGGCTTGATCCGCTTCACTTGCGGTTCTTCGATGAGCTTGCGGCGGAACGCGCGTCGGAGAAAATGTTGTGTTTCCTTGAGCGACCCGCGCGCCGTTCTGACGAAGCGTCGGTTATCCTGATAACTGCCGCGTCCGGTCCCTTCCGCGATGTTCGCCCCCACGCTGTCAGCCGCGCGGACCAACTGGCGCCCCACAGTGTCTCGCGCGAAAATGTCCCACCCGACCACCAGATCCCAGATTTCATCGGCCAGCTTTTCCGAGAGTCGATACACCCGCAAACTTTCGAATGCGCTCTTCATAGGTCCTTTTTCGTATTGATTTCGCTCAGGTTAGTGGCTCCAGCACGGAATGCAACTGACCACTGACCACTGACCACTGACCACTGACCACTGACCACTGACCACTGACAACTGACCACTGACAACTAACAACTGACCACGAACTTTGGCTGCAAAAGACGACATTTTACTGGAAGAAGAGTTCGAGCAGAAGCCGATGAGCAAGGCGACCTTTCTGCGCCTGCTCAGCTACGTCCGTCCTTACTTGCGTACTGTCCAGCTCAACCTGCTGTTCACGCTGCTGGCCACCATTTCGCAATTGCTCGGCCCGAAGTTCATTCAAATCGGCATCGACCGTTACCTCACGAATTTTTCCAGCGCGCAAGCCGCTTTCCACGGCATCCTCGTCGTCAGCCTCATTTACCTTGGCAATCTGCTCTTCGGATGGTTCCTTTCCGCGGCGCAAGTCAAGAGCGCCATCGCGGTCGGTCAGGGCGCGATGAACGATCTGCGGCTGGCCGTTTTCGAGCACATCCAACGGCTGTCGCTGAACTACTTCGACAAAACGCACCAGGGCCGCATCATCAGCCGCGCCGACACGGACATCGATTCGCTCGACCGCGTGTTGACCTGGGGCGCCAATCAATTACTCGCCAGCGCGCTGACGTTGGTCGGCGTCGTGGTTCTTATGTTGCGATACGACTGGCGCTTGTGCCTCGCCGTCAGCGTGGTCATCCCGCCGCTGGCCATGGCCACCGGGCTTTTTCACAAATACGGCATGAAGGCCTATCGCGAGTTGCGGGTCCAAACCTCGCGTATCACCGGCGCGATGGCGGAGAACATCGCCGGCGTGCGCGTCGCCCAGGCGTTCGCGCGGGAGGAGGAAAACCTGCTGCGCTTCCAGCACATTCAAGGCGTCTATTTCGACCGTTTCCTGGTGGTCGCGCGAATTTTCCATACCTACCTGCCGTTTGTCGGTCTGGTGTCGGGACTCGGCACGGCGATCATCCTCGGCTACGGCGGATCGCTCGTCATGCAGCGCGAAATCACCGTCGGCGGGTTCGCCGCGTTCATCCTGTACCTCGGCATGTTCTTCGGCCCGATTCAAACGATGGGCGACCTCTACAACGCCGTGCTGTCCGCTGCCGCCAGTGCCGAGCGCATTTTTCAACTGCTCGATACGAAGCCACAAATCAGCGACCGGCCTGACGCGACGGCGCTGGCCCCGGTGCGCGGCCACATCATCTTCGACCACGTTTACCTCCGCTACGACACCACGCCCCAGGAGACGTGGATTCTCAAAGACATTTGTTTTGAAGCCAAACCGGGCGAGACCGTGGCGTTGGTCGGCGCGACCGGTTCCGGCAAAACGAGCGTTATCAGCTTGCTCGCCCGCTTTTACGAACCTCAACAGGGACTCATCACGATGGATGGGATTGACATTCAGTCCTCCACGCTCGAATCGCTCCACAAACAAATCGGCCTCGTGACGCAAGACAACTTCCTGTTCACCGGCACCGTCATGGAGAACATCCGGTTTGGCCGGACCGACGCGACCGACGATGAAGTTATCGAGGCGGCGAAGACACTCGGCGCACACGATATCATCCAGCGCTTCGAGAAAGCCTATGACACGCCAGTGGCCGAGCGCGGCTCAAACTTCAGCGCCGGCGAACGGCAGCTCCTCTGCTTCGTTCGCGCGATGGTCGCCCGGCCGCGCATTCTGATCCTCGATGAAGCGACGAGCGCCGTTGACCCGCACACCGAGGCCGTCATCCAACGCGCGCTGGAGAAGCTTTTTGAGCGCCGGACCAGCTTCGTCATCGCCCATCGGCTTTCCACGGTCCGCAACGCGCATCAGATTCTGGTGCTCCAACGCGGAGAAATTATTGAGCGGGGGACGCATGACGAGCTTCTCGCTCGCGGCGGACACTATGCGAAGCTCTACGAGGAATTTGTCCGACACTGACGCCGCGGGGGTCAGACCAGCTTCCCGGTGCTGACGCGGCAGTCTAACGCGGATCCGTAACGCGGCCGAGAAACAGACTCGCGCCGCTCGGCCGGTGCTGGACGGCGAAGAGGAACGGATGATCGACGCGCACTTCGACAGGCTTGGCTGGTTCATGAATCCCCATCGTCATCATATGTATCGCGGTAGCAGCGGCAGCTTCGGTGCCTCGCTCATCTAAACTCAGAAAGGTTTTGTGGAAAGCCTCCGTGAGATAGAGGTAATCGTCTGCGCGCCGTGGAGCGATGCGCTCAAAGTTCGCGCTGCGGAGTGGCTCATTAAAAGCGCTTGTCATTCCGAGGGCTTTCAATTTTTGTCCCAACGGGAGCATCGGCGGCTCCAGCTTGAACCTGGGCAGGTAAAGCGTCACGTCACGCGTTTCCCACTTAACTCGCCCGGCCTGCAAACCAGAAGTCAACTTTGCCTCCAGCGCAGCAAGGCCGTCCCGCTTGTCGGGTAACAAGACGAGAAATGCGATCTGATGATCCTCGTACGGCAGTTGCAAAAGGAGGTTTGGAACGGCTCAGCCCACGGCGCTTTCAAATAGATCGCGTTCACGAGCACAAGTCTCGTGAGTTTGGTCAAAGCACCGGCAGGAATCAGATTGCGAATCCGCTGTCGTGTCTGGTCTTCCACCCAATCATTGATGGACTTGGCGGCGCCGGACGGATTGCTGATGAAGTCCAGCGGTTCAAACGGAGCGGCCTAATTGTCTTTGACCAGCGCCAGAAACGGCGCGCGAAAGTCGTAGCCGGATTGCCCGAACAAACGATTGGCGACATTCAGGATGATCGGATCGTTTGTGAGGCCCCATTGTTTCATCTGCACAACGTTGGTGGCACTCCCTTGCACAATCTCATCGAGCGCCGTTCGCAGTGCGGCAAACGAGCGGTGTACCTCCGCGTCGTCTTTGGGAAAGTGGAGCACTTTCCTCATCTCCTCGCGTGTGACCCCGTCAGCGCCGGCATAGGCCATGGCCAGCGCGCTTTGGATGGAGTAGCGCGAGAGGAGCGCGTTGGCATCCGGCGGTTCGGCTTTGCGCAACAGATCGATCCCGAGCGCGTTGATGGCCTTGGCAGCGGTCGAAGTGGGTTCAGCCGCGAGCACGGGCGCGGCGGACAGCAAGGAGGCAACCACCCAGGATTTCATAATCTCCAAAGCTTCATCCGTTGCGTCCGACCATCCCGAATCCGTGCGCCAAAAGCAATCGCAAAGCGGGCGCGGTCTTCAGCTCGGTCCAAGATCCGACATGACGAAACGCTTACCCTATTTTGTGCGACGCGTCATCGTTATGGGAAACCTCCGGCTCTGCCGGACGACTCGCGAAGTTCGACAATTTCGGGAAGGGTTCGAGTCGCTAGGTCGAACGGCGAGCCGATTCCCCTCACCCTGACTCTCTCCCACGGGGAGAGGGAACAGCCGGCGGCGGATTGTCCCTTTCCCCGAGGGAGAGGGCTGGGGTGAGGGGCAAGGTGACGCTCGCAGTGCCAACCGCGTTGGCACTTCCCCAGAAGTCTGCGGATCGCCCAAAGGGCCGTGTGGCTTTGCCGGAGGTCGGTGACTTACTCGTTGAAACAGGCTCAAGCCTGCGCTCCTAAGAACCGCCGCCGCAGAGGAGACTTGTTTCAATCCGTGGAAATTCGTGTAATTTCGTGTCTCATGACTTTCGCCCAGGCCAAAGCACGCCATGCCGAACTGGCCGAGGAAATCCGCAAACACGACTACGCCTACTACGTGGAGGCACAACCTCTCATTTCAGATTTTGAATACGATAAGCTTTACCGCGAGCTGCTCGACCTGGAGAAACTGTTCCCCGAACTGGCCGCACCCGATTCTCCCACCCAGCGGGTGAGCGAGAGGCCGATGACCGAATTCAAGCCGTCGGTTCATCTCGCGCCGATGATGAGCCTGGACAACACTTATTCGCAGGACGAAGTGCGGCAGTTTGTCGAGCGCGTTCGGAAAAAGCTGGAAAAGGAAGGGCTGGCGAAAGAGGCCGAACGCATTGATTGGTGCGTCGAGCCGAAGATCGACGGCGTGGCCATCAATCTTCGATACGAGGACGGCCTGTTCACGGTCGGCGCCACACGCGGCGACGGCACGGCGGGCGACGACATCACGGCCAACCTCAAAACCATCCGCAGTATTCCGTTGCGGTTGAAGGGAACCCGCGCCCTGCCGAGGCTCCTGGAAGTTCGCGGCGAGGTTTACATGACCAAGGAAGGCTTCAGAAAGTTGAACGAAGAACGGGCTGCGGCCGGCGAGGAACTTTTCGCCAATCCCCGCAACTCCGCCGCCGGCTCACTCAAACAGCTCGACCCGCGCATCGTCGCCAAACGCAAGCTGGACATCGTCCTTTACGGCCTCGGCAAGGTGGAAGGAAGGCAGGCGCCGCAAACACAGGTCGAGCTGCTTCAGTGGTTGAAATCGCTCGGCTTTAAGGCGCCGGAGAAATATTGGCATTGCCGTTCCACCAACGAATTGCTCCGCGCGATCGACGAACTCGACGAGGTGCGCGAGAAATTTTCCTACGAAACCGACGGCGCAGTCATCAAGCTCAACTCCATTCCGCTGCGCGACCGCGTCGGCGCCACGGCCAAGGCGCCGAGCTGGGGCATCGCGTACAAATATGCGCCCGAACAGGCCGAGACGAAGCTCAAGTCCATCGCCGTGCAGGTCGGTCGCACCGGCGCGCTGACGCCGGTCGCGGAACTGGAACCGGTCTTTCTGGCCGGCACCACCGTCAAACGCGCGACGCTCCACAACGAAGACCAGATTCGCCGGCTCGACGCGCGCGTCGGCGACCAGGTCGTCATTCAGAAGGCCGGCGAAATCATTCCGGAAGTCGTGCGCGTGGTGACGAGCAAGCGAACCGGCGGTGAAAAAGGCTTTCGCTTCCCGAAGGAATGCCCCGAGTGCGGCTCGAAGGTCTCCAAGGGCGCGGCAGCCGAAGGCGAAGCCGCCGTCTGGCGTTGCCCGAATCCGGATTGTCCGGCGCAAATCCGCGGTCGCATCGAGCACTGGTGCTCCCGCGGCGCCATGGACATCGAAGGCGGCGGCGAGGTGCTGGTCGCTCAGCTCGTGAAGATTGGCCTCGTTCGCGACGTGTCGGACCTTTATCGACTCAAGCTCGCTGAACTCGCCAATCTCGAACGCATGGGTGAAAAGTCAGCGCGCAATTTTCTCGACGGCGTCGTAGCCAGCAAATCGCGCGACATGTGGCGCGTGCTTTACGGCCTGGGCATCCTGCACGTCGGCACGGGCGTGGCCAAGACGCTCGGACGCAGTTTCCCGGACCTCGATGCCGTCCTCTCCGCGAGTCTCGATCAACTCACCGAGACGGAAGACGTCGGTGAAGTCATCGCGGACAGCATCGTGCAGTGGTATGGCGACCCGCGAAATCGTCGGCTCATCGAGCGACTGCGCCAGGCGGGGATCAACTTCAAGTCATCGCTTTACAGTCCGAAGGCAGCAGCCGGGCCGTTTGCCGGCCAGACGTTCGTGCTCACGGGCACGTTGTCGTCCATGACCCGCGAAGAAGCGACGGCGAAAATCGAGGCGCTCGGCGGCAAGGTCAGCAGCAGCGTGAGCAAGAAGACCGATTACGTTCTCGCGGGCGAAGAAGCCGGGTCGAAACTGGAGAAGGCTCAAAAGCTCGGTGTAAAGATTATCGACGAGAAGGAGTTTTTGAAGATGATCAAAGGTGCTTGAGGCCCGACAAACTTTCCATGAACCGACCCACCCCTGGCCCCTCCCAGGAGGGGAACTCGCAAGCGTGCCCCGACATTGACTCCCCTCCTCCGGAGGGGTTGGGGGTGGGTTCATGGCTTCGATTCACGTCCGGATTTTTGGAGGTGTTCCCTCCCCATGAACCATTCAAAATCATTCTGCTATGAACACAAAGGCCCTTTTCGCCCTGGTGCTCTTGTCCGCAATCATTATCGCCGCGGATGAGCCGAAAGAAATCCCGCTCTGGCCGAACGGCGCGCCCGGCTCGGAGGGCAAGACCGACAAGGAAATCGTTCAGCGCGGCGCGAGCGGCGAGCGGAGCGTTTACAGCATTCACAATCCGGGCATCACGCCCTATCTTCCGCCCAAGGACAAAACCACGGGCGCGGCCGTCATCGTGATTCCGGGCGGCGGGCATCGGGTGCTGGCAATTGATCATGAAGGCTACAACGTCGCGCAATGGCTGAGCGAGCGCGGCATCGCGGCGTTCGTGCTCAAGTATCGCCTCGCGCGCGAGACGAATTCGACCTACCAGGTGGAGGTCCATGCGCTGGCGGACACGCAACGCGCCATCCGGTTGGTGCGGAGCCGGGCGCAGGAATGGGGCATTGACCCGACGCGCGTCGGCGTGATGGGGTTCTCGGCGGGCGGTGAACTCGCCGCGTTCGCCAGCATGCGGTTTGACAATGGCGTTGAAGGCGCGGCCGACGCGGTGGACCGCCAGAATTCCAGGCCCGCTTTCCAGGCGCTGATTTATCCGGGCAGCTCGCGGAAAATCGAGCCGTCGAAGGATTCGCCGCCGGCGTTCCTCGCCTGTGCTTACAATGACCGGCCCGACATCGCAGAGGGTCTGGCCGAGGTGTATCTGCGGTTCAAGCGAGCCGGTGTGCCTGCGGAATTGCACATTTACGGAAGCGGCGGACACGGCTTCGGCGTGCGCGCGAGCAATCGCAAGCCGGTTGCAACCTGGCTCGCGCGGTTCGAGGAATGGCTGGGGGACAACGGATTCTTGCAAAGGCCGCCTTAAGAAGGCTTAAAATGGAGACTTAAAACTCGCATTTCGAATTCGTAATGGAGTATCATAGACGAGTCGTTTTGCCTCATAATTTGATTGCTACCAGCAATGTTCACCAAAAGGAAAACGCTACAGAATGCCGCTGACGGAACGCGCGGCGGACCGACTTGGTCCTGGCCGGCCGCGTTGCTTGTGTCGGCCGCGTTTTGTCCCTTCTGCTTTGGCGCGAAGAACCCGGCCGGGGCGCACTTTCGGAAGGACGTGCAGCCGGTCCTTGTCCAGTATTGTTACGACTGCCACGGCGATGGCATGGACAAAGGGAAGGTGGCCTTTGACGAGTTCAAGTCGGATGAGGAGTTGCTGGGCAAACGCGATCTGTGGTGGGAGGTCTTGAAGAATCTGCGTGCCGGCATCATGCCTCCGGAAAGGAAGCCGCAACCCTCGGCCGATGAACGTCGGCGACTGGAGACCTGGATCAAACAGGACGTTTTCGGGATTGACCCCAAAAACCCCGATCCGGGCCGCGTCACAATCCGCCGGCTCAATCGTGTCGAGTATCGAAATACGATCCGGGATTTGATGGGAACTGATTTTCGGACCGACGAGGAGTTTCCACCGGACGACACCGGCTACGGTTTCGACAATATCGGTGACGTTCTGACTGTATCGCCGCTGTTGTTGGAGAAATACATGCAGGCCGCGGAAGTCATCGTCACGACCGCAGTGCCGACCGTCGCGAAGGTTATTCCGGAGAAAACCGTTACCGGCCGCGAATTTCGCGCCTCGGAAGGATCCGTCAACGGCGAAGTCCTGTCGTTTTACAACCAGGCGATGGTGTCGCACACGGTCAAAGTCGAAAATGCGGGGGAGTACCGGCTGTTCGTCGAACTGAATGTGCGCGGCGCATTTGATTTCGATCCGGGCAAGTGCCGGCTGGTCTTCAAAGCGGACGACCAGGAACTCCTCAATCAGGAGTTCATCTGGAACGACAATA
This sequence comes from Verrucomicrobiota bacterium, assembly GCA_003219345.1. GTDB lineage: Bacteria > Verrucomicrobiota > Verrucomicrobiia > Limisphaerales > AV2 > AV2. The sequence continues at coordinate 3,478 of QHOP01000105.1, read as the reverse complement.
AAAAGTTTCGCTTCCAGTTTGACCGGAAGTGGAATGCCGACGAGCACAAACTCACCTTTGAACTCCTGCCGCTGACTCCGCCCGAGGAAAAGAAGACGTCCGTGGACATGCGCATCGGTTCCGTCAAGGTCCAGGGACCTCTGGAGCAACGGTATTGGACCCGGACGAAGAATTACGACCGGTTCTTTTTCAAAGACGAACCGCCGGGATCGCCGGAGGACCGTCGTTCCTATGCCCGCGAAGTGTTGCGCCGCTTCACGAACAAAGCGTTTCGGCGGCCGGTGGATGACAAAACGCTGGACCGCCTCGTGAGGATCGCCGAAGAGGCCTCCAGCCAGCCGGGCAAGCCTTTTGAAGACGGCGTGGCGCGCGCGATGGTGGCGGTGTTGTCCTCGCCGCGTTTTCTGTTCCGCCTTGAGGAGATTGAGCGGGCCACTGCGGTAAAGGCCTATCCTTCGGTGGACGAATACTCTTTGGCCTCGCGGCTCTCCTATTTCCTCTGGTCCACGATGCCAGACGAGGAATTGTTCCAGCTCGCCGATGGGCACGAACTGCGAAAGAACCTCGCCGCCCAGGTCAGGCGCATGCTGGTGGATGCGCGGTCGAATGAGCTGGTCCAGAATTTCACCGGGCAATGGCTCCAGGTGCGCGACGTCGAAGGGATCAACATCAACGCCCAGGTGGTCCTGGCGCGGGACGGCGGCGAAGAAAAAGACCTCGAAAAGTTGCGGCAACGCTTTCGCGAATTGCAGGCGATTGCCGAAGAGCAACTGACTCCGGAGCAGAAACGCGAGCGCGAACAGTTGGCGGAACGACGACGCCAGCGATTCAACCGTCCGGCCGTCGAATTGGACGGCCCTTTGCGCCGCGCCATGCGCGAAGAGACGGAGATGTTTTTCCGCAACCTGGTACGGGAAGATCGCAGTGTGATGGAATTGATCGACAGCGACTACACCTTCCTGAACGAACGGCTCGCCCGCCACTACGGCATTCCGGGCGTCAGTGGCAGCGAGATGCGCCGCGTCGCCCTGCCGGAAAACAGCCCGCGCGGCGGATTGCTCACGCAGGGTTCCGTGTTGGTGGTCACCTCGAACCCCACCCGAACATCGCCGGTGAAGCGGGGATTGTTTATTCTGGACAACATTCTTGGGATGCCTCCGCCGCCGCCGCTGCCGGACGTTCCTTTGCTGGAGCAGTCGGAAAAAGAATTCAAAGACCACGAGCCGACTTTGCGAGAAGTCCTGGAACTGCACCGAAACAAACCGCTGTGCAGTTCCTGCCACAACCGCATGGACCCCCTCGGTCTCGCCCTCGAAAACTTCAACGCCCTCGGCATGTGGCGCGAAAAGGAAAGAGGCCAGCCGATCGCGCCCGCGGGACGATTGATCAGCGGCGAAACCTTCAACGGCATTCGTGAGTTGAAGCAAATCCTGAAGGAAAAACATCGCCGCGATTTTTACGCCTGCCTGACCGAGAAACTCCTCACCTATGCGCTGGGACGCGGCGTGGAGCACAACGATGTGGAGACTGTGGACCGGATCGTTGAGCGGCTCGAAAAGGAGGATGGACGATTTTCAGCTCTGCTGATGGGAATTGTGGAATCTGCCCCCTTCCAAAAACGACGGAATGCTGCTACAGTAACGACCGATACACCGAATCGCTCTGTGGAACCAGCCGTTCAAGCGCGCTTAAAGCAATGAAAACGCACCGATCTTCAAGCCTGACTCTCGCGGCCCAACGCATTGCGCCCGGTGGAATTGTTCGCCGCGGAAGCGAACGCGGCCGGCCGGTTGGCTGCCTCCGCGACTGGTGCGCCCTTGCGCATGGCGTTCGTTTATTTCCCGAACGGCGCGATCCAGTCCGCCTGGTGGCCGAACGGAGAAGGACAGAACTTTGAGTTGGCCCGCACGATGCAGTCGTTGGCTCCGGTGAAAGACCAGGTCCAGATTCTCGGCGGCCTGGACCACGTCAACGCCACTCCCGGCCCGGACGGCGCCGGTGATCATGCGCGCGCCAGCGGAACGTTTCTCACAGGCGTTCGCGTCAAAAAAACCGCGGGCGCAGACATCCACGCCGGCATTTCCATCGATCAGGTCGTGGCGAACCAGGTCGGTCATCTGACCCGCTTCCCTTCGCTGGAACTCACCTGTGACGCCGTGCGGAAATCCGGGAATTGCGATTCCGGCTATTCCTGCGCCTATCAGTACAACCTCGCCTGGCGCTCCCCCACCCAACCGGTGGCGCCCGAGCCGAATCCGCGCCTGCTGTTCGAGCGGCTCTTTGGCGCCGGAGCGCCCGGTGAACGAAATGAGAGTCTGTTGCGCCGCCAGCAACAGCAGCGGTCCATTCTGGATTTCGTCCTGGACGACGCGCGCGAGCTCCAGCGGCAACTCACCTCCCGCGACAAACAGAAACTGGACGAGTATCTCGGCAGCGTGCGGGAGATTGAGCAACGCATCGAAAGGGCCGAACGATTTGGCGCCGCCCCGGACCCGGCCGTCGAGACGCCGGCGGGTATTCCCGCGAGCTTCGAGGATTACATCCAGATCATGTTCGACATGATGATCCTGGCGTTCCAGACCGATTCCACCCGCGTCGCCACCTTCCTGCTCGCCAACGAGGGCAGCAATCGGCCCTTCACCGAAATCGGCATCGCGGAAGGCCACCATTACCTCACGCATCACCGCAACAAACAGGACATGATGGACAAAGTGGCGGAGATCGACCTCTGGTACATGAAGCAGTTTGCGAAGTTCCTTCAGAAAATGGAACAGACGAAGGACGTGGACGGCCAATCGCTGCTGCACAACTCGATGATCGTTTATGGCAGTGGCAATGCCGACGGCAACCGCCACACGCACGTCAACCTGCCCGTTATTCTGGCCGGCGCCGGCGGCGGAACGATGAATCCGGGCCGGTTCGTCAAGTTTTCGTCCACGCCAATGAGCAACCTGCTGCTCAGCCTGGCGGACCGGATGGGAGTCCGCAGCGTGGAACGGCTCGGTGATTCCACGGGACGGTTGGCCGGAGTCTGAAGCGCCCCGGTTACCTTGCCCAAGCCAGCCCCCTCACCCCAACCCTCTCCCCCGATGGGGGAGAGGGAGTCGGAGCGCCGAACACGCGAACGCCAGGACGACACGCGTCGCACACGCGGCCGGTCTCCTCTCCCACTTGAGGGAGAAGACCAAATGAGAGGGACGCGGCAGACCAGGAGCGATTAACGCAGGAGCGTATTTCCAGCGGGGGAGAGGATTAAGGTGAGGGGGCGATGCCTTCACCGATGAACGCGACGAAGAAACTGTCCGGCGAACGCTTCAAACGCCCCGGGCCGCCGCTCATCAAGATGGATGAGGCGGTGAAGACGAAGGTGGAAAAACCTTTCAAGCACTTGCCGGCAACTTGAAAATGGTGAGCACTACTGGTGCATCTCCTTGAGTTGACTTTCCACGAACTGATGAAACTGAATCCACTCTGGATT
>QHOP01000001.1 GCA_003219345.1 Verrucomicrobiota bacterium | reverse complement strand
GCCGTTGATGGTGATGGTTTTCACCTCCACGGGCGCCTCGCCGCTGATGGTGATGGAGTTTTTGTTCGTGCTGAAGTTGTTTCCGCCGTTGCTGGTGATGGTGAACGCCGCGTTGGCGCCTTCGTTGTTCAAGGTGCTCAACAAGGAATTGCGCATCGTGGCGATCCAGCCCTTCACGGCCGACGGCGAGTTGACCGTGACGTCATCCGCGGCAAAAGCGGCGTACTTGGCGTCCATGACCGGGTTGACGTTGGCGTTCAGCATCGGGCCGTTGGCGATTTCCTTGAACGCGCGGAGATAAGTGCGGCGGAACGTGTTGTTTGCGTAGATTTCACCCATCGGTCCGTCCGCGCCGTTATAGGAGAACAGGTCATTTCCATCTGGTCCCCACGAACCGCTGTTACCGAGCACGATGTTGTAGTCCCAGATCAGAAGGTTCCATTTGCCCTGGGTCGGTTTGTAGCCGTACATGTTTTGCGCGTTTCGGCAGCCGAAGGCGTCCCAGTTGCCGACGGCGTGCTCGATGGCGAAGATGCGCAGCCATTCCTCCATGTCCACCAGGTTGTCCATGTTCGCGACGTAGCTGCTGGTGGCGTAAGTATTGGCTGCGTCAATCAACGCGAAGACATTGGTGTAATCGTTCGCGGTGGTCTGCGCTTTGCGCGTCAGGTAATTCCAGCGATAACTCGCGAGTTTCTTGGCGCCGCCGGTGGTCGTGTAATTGTTCAGCGTGCACCACGACTTGTTGTTGAAGCCCTGGCCGTTCACGTCGAATTCAAACCACGGCTGCAGCTTGTAAAGTTGGCCATTGGTATCGGTGGAAAAGTATTCATCGATGACGTCCCCGTTCGGCACTTGCGAGTCCTCCATCAACGTGCCGCGGCGGTTGCCGTTCACGTACATCGCGACAAAACGCCGGTAATTCCACGGCAAACCAAGCTGGCGCACCATCCAGTAGCACGTTTGCTCGCGCTGAATCGTGTTGTCGTCGAACGGCCCGTTGCCCGGCGCGTGGATTTTATTGAACGAGGTTGTGCCGAGGAACTTGTCGTCTTCCGGCATGTCGCAGTGGTAATGGCAGTAATTGCCGACCGGCGAATTAAACTGCTGATGGTAAGGGCTGCCGGCGTAACGCGAAGTCATGTTGTAAATGACACGGTTGCCGCAAACCCAGGTGCCGTCGTGCGGCTCGTTGCTCATGTTCGGCAGGTTCCGCCAGCGATCGATCACGGTTTGCGTGAGCCACAGGTGATACGCACCGAAACTGCTCGCGGGTGTCGCGTCACCAAAACAAACGACGCACTCGCGCACCGGAGCGCCATTCGCCAGATCAGTCGGAAAGCGTGTGGTCGCGGACAACGCATCAGTGGCTTGTACATAAAATGCGACGACCGTGCCTGTACCCAGGCCGGGGATCACGGCGCTGTAGATACCGTCGCCGGCAACGGCGTCGCCGCCGGTGCCATTGTCCAGCATTGTGACCGTGGTGTAGGTGCTTGAGGGGTCCACGCGGTACTTGAGTTGGACGGATTGAATTCCATCGGGATCGTGGACGCGCGCGGTGACGACCACATTCTGGTTTGCGGCGGGAATGCCGGGTGAATGGCCGACCTCGTAAATCGCCGGCCCCGTATTCGCGGCTGCGCGGCTGTTCCGCGCGCCGGGCGTGCCGAGATTGGAAGGAATCGCCATCCTTCCTGTGTCCTCAATCCAGTTCCCATGCACTCGCATCAACACCTCGGGCCAGCCCTTGAGCCATTTGGCTTTGAGGCGCAGCGTGGCTGTCAGGTCCGAAGCAGTTACCGTAGTGGTCAAATCACCTTGAACGCAATTGGCGCCGGTCCACATCTGATCGCTCGCCCGGATGTGCAAAGCATGCGTGCCCGAAAAGCCGTTGGCCGTTTCGAGGAAGGAGCGGACGTGATCGCCTTGGGGAGTCCAACTGCCGAGCCCGCTTTCAAAGTCCGGGTTGGCGACGAGGTTTGCCGCCGTCGGACCACCGGGACGAAATTCGACGTTGTCAACCAGACATTCGCCCGCGCCCAACAAGCCTACTTGCACCAGATCGACGTCGCTGCCGTTATAATCGGCGCCATTATCCATGGTGGCCGTGACTTCGATGTTCGTCCACGGCGCTTTGCCCGATTCATCGCTGTCGGCCCAGTTGGAAGCCAGACGATGGTTGCTGCGCGCATCAATCAGTTCGAGGCTGCTGCCGCCGCCATGAGCCCATTGTCCCCATCGCCCGCCAACGCCGTAAGTGACTTCATCGACAACGATCCAGGCAATGTTGGTCTTCGTGACTCCGGGTGTGTTGGTGTTGATCACCACGTCGGGCGCGGCCAGGGCAAGTCGTTCGCCGCTGCCGGACAAGTGACCGCCGAAATCACCGACCGTGTTGTTCACGCTTAAATTGCCATAATGCGCCAGCAAATTGGTCACGCTCCTGGCCACCACCAGATAACCGCCCGCTGGAATCACGGTGTTGGTGGGGATGCTGTAGGCGATGCCGGACGTGAACCGCCAGCCACCAATGTTCGTAGCGCCTGGTCCCTTGTTGTAAAGCTCGACATACTGGTCATTGTCATCGCCGGAGATCGGACTGTACATGATTTCGTTGATGACGACGTCGCGCACACGAATGGCGCTGTTGGCCGCGCCGGGAGTGCGCGTTTGCATCGGATAAAATTCCGCCGCGCCGTCCGGCCAGCGCCCCATCGACACGGCGTTTTCCTGACCCTCGAACTGAACGCAGTCCAGCACCCGCGAGCCGTCCGGATTCTTGAAATAAATCGCTTCGCCCACGGCGCCGAGCCTGAAGCCCATCTGGTTTTCGTCGAAATAAATGAATCCGCGCGCGGGAATGACTGTCCCCGTTGGAATCGTGAACAAGTTTGTATTTGGATGATCGGAAAGCGTGCAGCCGGAGACGTCCACCGACTGATTGCCGTGGTTGTACAGCTCGATGTAATCGTACAGCGGCGGGTCCGTGTGCGCCAAAAATTCGTTGACCATCACCGAGCGGAGCGGACTGGCATGGTAGCCGTCCACGCCGCCGGGCGAACCGCCAGCCACATCGCTGATGTCCCACGCGCGCGGGTCGGCCTCCCCGAAGGAAGGCCGGGCCAGAACCAGGGAATGCCCGGTGCCGTCCGCCGCAAGCGGCCAGGGCGATTGGTTGCTGTGGGGAACTTCGAGGTAAATCGCGTCAATCTTGCTGCGCAAACGGACGGTTCCTGAACTCTTCAGCGAACCCGTGTAGGGTCCCAGCACATTGGCGATTCCATAAACGCTCTGAATGTCCGCCGGAACCTTCGCGACGACGAGGAAACTCCCGCCGGCCACGATTGTGTTGGTGGGGAAGGCAAAATCGATGTCACCTGAGATACGATAGCCGCTGATGTCTTCGTAAAAAGGATTGGCGTTGAACAGCTCGATGAACTCCAGATTCCTGCCGTCACCGCGCGGCGCCGGTTTATACATGATCTCGGAAATCACGAGGCCGGTTTTGCGGCTGGACGGTCCGAGCGCTTCAAAGTTGACGGGCAGAACGCCGACAACGGCGCCGGTGACGTCGGCCACGTCACGAAATCGGGCGGTCGCCGGTTGATTTGTGTTATGGCTGGAAACGGCCAGGCCGAAGTAAATCGTCGCGGGCACGACGCGCTGCAGGCGCAGCCATGTCGCCGGATAATTCACCGGAAAGGAACCGCTGGTCGCGGCTGCGCCCCCGGAGGGATCGCGCCACTCGAAAAAGCATCCGCTCAAGCTTGGAGTCGCCATCGCGCCGGCGAAACGGCCTGCGGCAGTCAAATCCTCGCGCGCCATCAAACCGGCTTTCGTCCACACATCCGCCAGGTCAACGGATTGCAGGCGGGCTTTGACATCGAAATCTCCCGTGCGCAGTTGATAACTGAACTGCAGTTGGTCGGACACACCGCCCATGTCGCCTCCGCCGCCAACCACGTTGAAATAACCGTTGGTCAGCCTGCTTTGAGAACCCGTCAGCGCCGGGCTGCCGATGTCCTGCGGCGTGAATTCAGACGCGGCGAATGAAATCTTTGAGTCGGGCGCGATCGCGTTCGGGATCGCGGCGCGATCGCGAACTTTGTTGACCGTCAGGGTATAAACCGTGCCGAAGGTCAACGGGCTGGTGGCCAGAACGATGGTGCGCGTGTCGCTGCCGAAGGTCGCCGACGAAACACTGATCCCATTGCTCAGCGAGTAGTTGGTGCCGGTTGTCGCGCTGGCGGCTTCGACGGGTTCCGAAAAGGAGACTTTGACACTCGTGCTGCCGACGTTGACCGCAAAGAAAAGTGTGGGTGGATTCGTGTCAGGCGTGATGCTCAGCCTGGCCGTTGCGCTGTTGGTGTTGCCGAGCGAGTTCGTCAGGTAGCAACTGAATTGCGCGCCGCTGTCGCCCATGACCGTGGCGGGAATGGTGTAGCTGGCGCTATTGGCGCCGGGAATGTTCACGCCGCCGCGCCGCCATTGATAATAGACCGGATCGAGGTTGCTGACGCGGATGGAGAACATGGCCGGCTGGCCCTCGACGACGGTGGTGTTGGTCGGCTGCCGGGTGATGATTGGAGGCGTGAACGACGTGCCCCAGGGCAACAGGCGGCTCGCGGGGATTGGCTCCTCCATCGTGCTGTCGGGAAGCTCCCACATGACGGCCAGGTTGTCGCCGCCACCGCCTTCCTTTTGCAACGCCTCG
>QHOP01000104.1:11841-18215 GCA_003219345.1 Verrucomicrobiota bacterium | reverse complement strand
ACCGAGCCGCTGCGGTATCCCGAAGAATTTGTCCGTCATAAAATGCTCGATATCCTGGGGGATCTGGCGCTGGTCGGACGGCCGTTGCTGGCGCACGTCATCGCGGTCAAGCCGAGCCACACCGCCAACTGCGAGTTGGCCCGCCAGATCGCGATCCAGATGCGCAAGCCGCTGGTTGCGGCCCAGACCTTTGCTCCGCCTCCGGCTCAGCCTTCGGCGGCGGAAAAGTTGGAAATCATGGAACGCGTTCACCAGGGTGGTTCGCTCGATGTCATGCAGATCATGAAAATCCTGCCGCATCGCTATCCTTTTCTCATGGTGGACCAGGTCACGAAAATCGACGGGACCAAAATCACCGGGGTCAAAAACGTCAGTGTCAATGAACCTTTTTTTGAAGGGCATTTTCCCGGCCATCCGATCATGCCAGGCGTGCTGCAATTGGAGGCGATCGCGCAAGTGGCCGGCATCCTTACCCTGCGACAAGCCGAAAACATGGGCAAGCTCGCCTATTTTATGGCGGCCGAAAATGTCAAATGGCGCAAACCCGTGCGGCCGGGCGACACCTTGATTATCGAGGTCGAACTGACCAAATCGCGCGGCAAAGTGGGCAAGGCCAAGGGCGCTTGTTACGTCAATGGCGAAGTGGTCAGCGAGGCGGAAGTCACTTTCATTTTGGCGGAGGGTTAGAATCCGGTGAGCACAACCAGGATCCATCCGTCGGCGGTCGTTCACACCCGAGCACAGGTCGGCAGGAATTGTGACATCGGCCCTTATTGCGTCCTGGGCGAGCACGTGCTGCTCGGTGACGATTGCCGGCTTCACTCGCACGTCGTCATTGACGGCCACACCAGGCTGGGCCGCGGAAACGAAATTTTTCCCTTCGCCAGCCTCGGGCTGAAAACCCAGGACCTGAAGTGGAAAGGGGGAACGACCTTCACTGAGATCGGTGATTTCAACACTTTTCGTGAACACGTGACGATCCACAGCGCGACAGGCGACGGCGAGAGGACCAGAGTGGGGTCGCACAACCACATTCTGGCTTATGCCCACATTGCGCACGACTGTCGAATCGGCGATCAGATCGTGATGTCAAACGTCGCCACGCTGGCGGGCCATGTGGTGGTGGAAGACTACGCGCTGGTCGGCGGGTTGGCCGCGGTGCATCAGTTTTGCCGTATCGGCAGGATGGCGATCGTCGGCGGCTGCTCCAAAGTCGTGCAGGACGTGCCCCCGTTCATGCTGGCGGACGGGAACCCCGCCGAGACGCGAACGATTAACAAGATTGGTCTGGATCGCAATGGCGTGTCGGAGGAAGTCCAAAGCGCTTTGAAGCTGGCCTTCAAAATTCTCTTTCGCGAGGGGCTGACGATTTCCAACGCCCTGGCGAAGATTGAATCGGAGCTGCCACCGTCGCCGGAGTTGCAGCACCTGGTCGAATTCGTCCGCAAAAGCGAGCGGGGCATTAGCAAGTAGGGCGTTGTAGCATTGAACCGTTGAACCGGTGAATCGTTTAAAAAACAAGACTCACTGTCCGCAGCGAGCCCGCTAAGGCCGGACTGCGAGGACCTCGACTTTGGTTAAGATTGACTCTTGGGCGACGCCTCTTTACTTTCTGCGCGTAAATAGAGCGCGCAATGCCCCGAATTTACGCTTCGGGGCTTTTTAGTGCCGGCGCGCAAATCAAACTATGGCCAATACGATTCTCGTGGGCGCCCAGTGGGGCGATGAGGGCAAAGGTAAAATCATCGATGTGCTGACCGAGCGGGCGGATATCGTCGTCCGCACGCAGGGCGGCAACAATGCCGGCCACACCGTCTTCATCGGCAAACAAAAATATGTCCTGCACCTGGTGCCGTCCGGCATCCTTCGCAAGCGCAAAATCTGCGTCATCGGCAATGGGGTTGTCATCGACCCGGTCGGTCTGGTGGAGGAAATCGACGGGCTCCGCAAGCTCGGCATCAAAGCGGACGGCAATCTTTTCATCAGCGAAACGGCGCACCTGGTTTTTCCTTATCACCGCGAGTTGGACGCGCAGCGCGAGATGTTGAAGGGCAAAAACAAAATCGGCACTACCAAGCGTGGCATCGGCCCGGCCTACGGCGACAAAGCGGCGCGGACCGGTTTGCGTGTCATCGATCTCGTCAACTCATCGCGGTTCGAGACGTTGCTTCGCCAAAAGATCAAAGAGAACAATGAAATTCTCAAAGCATTCGGGGCGAAACCGCTCTCGTTTCAAAAAGTTCACGCAGCGTATCGCGCAGCGGGCGATCGGCTGAAGCCCTTTGTCACCAACACCGTGGTGTTGTTGCATGAAGCCATGCAGCAGCAAAAAGATATTCTGTTTGAAGGCGCACAAGGCACTTTCCTCGACATCGATCACGGCACGTATCCGTTTGTCACGTCCTCCAACACGACGGCGGGCGGCGCCTGTACCGGCTCCGGCGTGCCACCGCATCGCATGGACCGCGTGGTGGGCGTGATGAAGGCGTACACCACCCGCGTCGGCGAAGGCCCGCTGCCCAGCGAAAGCGCAGAGATCGCCGACCTGCTGCACGCCATGGGACGCGAGTTCGGCGCAACCACCGGCCGCGCGCGGCGCTGTGGATGGTTCGACGCGATAGCCACGCGCCAGGCGACGATGGTTAACGGCATTGATGAACTGGCGATCACCAACATTGACGGTCTGGACTCGTTGGAGACGATCAAAGTTTGCGTGGGCTATCGCGTCGGAACGACCCGCTACGATCATGTGCCGAACGACATCGAAGCGTTGAGCAAGTGCCAGCCGGTCTATGTCGGGTTTCCAGGCTGGCGGACGCCGACCGATAAAGCGCGTTGCTGGAAGGAGCTTCCCGCGAAGGCGCGCGATTATCTCAAGGCCATTGCCGAACTGACCGGCGCGGCATTGGCGATTGCCTCGGTCGGCCCGGGACGTGAGCAAACGATCTCCCTGTGATTTCCAGTTTGAAATCCGGCGCTCTGCCAGGTGGTGTAGCGTCGGCGCTGTGCGCCGAATTGTCCAGCCAGTCCGGCCACAGGCCGGACGCTACATGAGCCACGCAACTCCCCATCTCAGCGCACAAGCCAAGACCGTGCTGCCGACGCACGTGGCCATCATCATGGATGGAAACGGGCGCTGGGCGAAGCAGCGCCATCTCCCGCGAGTGGAAGGCCACCGGCACGGCGTCGAGTCCGTGCGGGCCGTCGTTCGCGCCGCGGGCGAAGCCGGCGTCAAATACCTCACGCTTTACGCGTTCTCGGTGGAAAACTGGAACCGGCCGAAGGACGAAGTGGACACGCTGATGAAGTATCTGGCCCGATTCCTGAAAAGCGAAATCACGGAGTTAAATCGAAACAACGTAAGGCTGGAAGTCATCGGCCAGATTTATCGCCTGCCGGAATTTGTGCAGGAACAGTTGAAGAAAACTCAAGCGGCACTGGCGAAAAACAACGGTCTCACGTTGATTCTGGCGTTGAGTTATGGCGGGCGCACGGAGATCGTCGAAGCGGCGCGTGACATTGCCGGCAAAGCAAAGCTGGGACGGATCGAACCCGCCGAGATCAACGAGAAAGTCATTGGCGAACATCTTTACACGCGCCTTTACCCCGACCCCGACCTGGTCATTCGTACCAGCGGCGAAATGCGGATCAGCAACTTTTTGCTCTGGCAGAGTTCCTATTCCGAATTCGTTGTGACACCGACGCTTTGGCCCGATTTCCGCAAACAACAGTTTGTTGACGCGCTGGAGGAATACGCCCGTCGGCACCGGCGCTTCGGCGGGGTGTAGCGCCGAGGTGACGAGGCGGATTCAGTGTCGTCTGCCATTCCCGCCTCCTGACGTCGGCGGCTACGGCGTTCAGAGCGCCGAACTCCAAAATCCCAACTCGACACTCGTCAGCGGATGGTTAATTTGCTCGTTCATGCCAGACGAAACACCGTCCGCGCCGCCGCCATCCAAAGCGAAGGTTTTTCTGCGGCGCCTGCTCACTTCGATTGTGCTCTGGACGGTCGTGATTGGGGCGCTGTTTTCGGGCAACCAACTGATCTCCAATGGGGTGTTCCTCGTGATCATGATGGCACTGGCAGGTTTTGGCCTGCTGGAATTTTATGGGCTGGTGGAAAAGCGCGGATTGATCTGTTTCAAGGAATGGGGCGTTTTCGGCGGGCTGTTGTTGATCGCGAGCACGTTCTTCTACCTCTCGGGCGTGCTGGGCATTCATGAAGCGCCCGCCAAGGCCAACGACTTTGAAACCAGCCTGCTGATCATTTTCGTGCTCGGGCTGTGTGTCCGCCAATTTGTTTCCACGCACAACACGGCGGGCATTTTGGCCATCTCGACGACGCTCTTCGGATTGATGTATGTCCCCTGGCTGCTGAACTTCATTCAAAAGATCAATTTCTTTCCGAAGGCAAACGGCACTTACTATGTCCTCTATTTCATACTGGTCACCAAGTTCAGCGACACGGGCGCTTACGCCGTCGGCTCGCTGCTGGGCAAACACAAAATGATTCCGCGCATCAGCCCGGGCAAGACCTGGGAGGGATTCGCGGGCGCCGTGGCAGTTTCCACCCTGGCCAGCCTGTTGTTCGCCTATTTCACCGGTGAACGGCTTACGGGCATGAATTGGAAACACGCGGTCATCCTCGGCATTCTACTGAGCACATCGGCGGTGATCGGCGATCTCATTGAGTCGCTGTTCAAGCGCGAGGCGGGAGTGAAGGACTCCGGCCAATATTTTCCGGGCATCGGCGGAATCCTCGACTTGCTCGACAGTTTGTTGTTTAATGCCCCGCTGATGTATCTCTATTTGCGACATGTGCTCACGCGCCCGTGAGGATTTGCGATTTACGATATACGATTTACGCGCCTGCAGCCAAACCGACCACCCTGAACCCTTTATGACTCCTGAAATCGGATATCGTAAATCGTAAATGAAGAACGTCGTGTTACTGGGCAGCACGGGGTCCATCGGCGCCAGCACGATCAAGGTCGCGGAGGACCTGCCGGATCGCATCCGCCTGGTCGGATTGGCGGCCGGCAGCAACGCCGAATTGCTGGCCAAACAAACGCTCAAACATCGGCCCGAAGCCATTTCTATTGGCGACCCGGCCAGGGCGGTCGAAATCCAGGCGAGCCTGGGCGCAACGACTCGTGTTTACGCCGGCAACGACGGCTTGCTGAAACTCGCCACCCTGCCCGCGGCAGACATCGTCCTCATCGCGATTGTCGGCACCGCCGGCCTGCAACCGGCGCTCGCGGCCATTCGCGCCGGCAAGGACATCGCGGTGGCCTCAAAGGAAATCCTCGTCATGGCCGGCGAGACCGTCATGAACGAGGCGCGCAAATACGGGGTGCGTGTATTGGCGGTCGATAGCGAGCACTCGGCGATTTTTCAATGCCTTGACGGCAAGCCTGCCTCGTCCGTGCGCAAGCTTTGGCTCACGGCCTCGGGCGGTCCCTTCCGTCAAACGCCCAAAGAAGATTTCCCGAACATCACGGTCGAACGCGCGCTCAAACATCCGTCCTGGGTGATGGGTCGGAAGATCACGATTGATTCGGCGACGCTGTTCAACAAGGGGCTGGAGATGATCGAGGCGCGCTGGCTGTTCGACGTCGAGATTGGCCGCGTTCAAGTCGTCATCCACCCGCAGAGCGTCGTTCATTCGATGGTCGAGTTCGTTGACGGCTCCATTATCGCCCAGCTTTCCACGCCGGACATGTGCCTGCCGATCCAATACGCGCTGATGTATCCTGAGCGCGTCCGCAGCGATCGCGTGCAAACGGACTTTGCCAAACTGGGCAGTCTGACCTTTGAAGAACCGGACCTCGACCGTTTTCCTTCGCTCAATCTGGCGCGCCGGGCCGGGGAAGTCGGCGGCACCATGCCCGCCGTGCTCAACGCGGCCAATGAAGCGGCCGTGAAGGCATTCTGCAACGGGACGATCGGTTTCGAGCTGATCAGCCGGACCGTCGCGGGCGTGATGGAACGGCATCAACCGGTGGCGCATCCGTCCCTGGACCAGATTCTTTCGGCAGATGCGTGGGCCAGGGCTGCGGCGATGCGATGACCGCAGGCTGTCTTTGCCGCGCAACTTGTTTTGAACAAAAAACCGTTTCCCAGGTTGCCAGAAGATTGCTGACTGGCTAAATTCGTGAACCGGCGGAATTCCGGCAACTTGGCATGAGCGAAATATTCAAAGTGGCCTACGTGATTGTTGTAGTCGTGCTGTTGTTCGGTGCGGCTGTTTTTGTGCATGAATTTGGGCACTTCTGTATGGCGCGCCGGCGGGGCATGAAAGTCGAGGGATTCGCCATCGGATTTGGTCCGAAAATCTTCAGTTGGACACGGGACGGCATCGAATACTCGTGGCG
>QHOP01000104.1:0-11814 GCA_003219345.1 Verrucomicrobiota bacterium | reverse complement strand
TGGCCGGTCCGTTGATGAACGTCGTTTTTGGGTTCTCCATCGCAACTCTGATTTATTTCGTGGGGTTGCCAGTGGCGGTGAACCCGTCGATTATCGGTCACGTCGAGCCGGGTTCGGAGGAATATCGCAAGGGCATTCGCGAAGGAGACCAGATCGTGACCGTCGATGGCAAAATGGCAAAGTCGTGGCAAGAGGTTCAGGAAGTAACTGCGCTGGCCCGCACGAATGTACTCGCGGTCGTAACTGAGCGAAACGGCACTCGTGCTACGAATTATCTGTCCGCCAAAGTCAACGACGTGGTCGGACTGAAGGTCCTGGACCTTGAGCCCCGGGACCACCCGGTGGTCAGCCTGGTGGAAAAAGGCAGCCCGGCCGAGAAGGCCGGACTTCAGGAGAAGGACAAGTTCGTCTCGTTTGGCGGCATTCCGGTTGTCGGTCAGCAACACTTGGTTGAGCTGATCAAAAAGCGCGGTGGCGAAGCGACTCAGGTGGTGGTCGAGCGAGATAGGAAATTGGTGACTCGGACCGTTACGCCTCGAATCATCGATCCGGAAAAAAGGACCGGCCGGATTGGCGTCCGTTTGGACAGCGACTCGACGGTCGTGTATCGAGTGATGAAACCCGGGCCGAAGCCTTGGGAGATGGTGGCGGACGTGTGGAATCGGACGATCAGCGTGTTTAATGCGCTGATTCACTCCAGGCAGACAGGGGTTGGGCCGAAGGATCTGAGCGGCCCGGTAGGCATCCTCGCCATGTTGGCTGTCTGGGTGAACACGGATTATCGCCTGGCACTCTACTTCCTGGTGCTACTCAACATCAACCTGGCCGTTCTCAACCTGCTCCCTGTGCCCGTTCTGGATGGCGGGCATGTCCTGCTGGCAATCATCGAGAAGATTCGGCGTCGCCCGCTCAGCCCCAGAATCCAGGAACATGCCACCACGGCCTTTGCGGTTCTGCTGATTTCGTTCATGCTCTATGTGACGTTTTTCGACATCCGCCGTTTCCCCCTGTTCCGGTTAATGTTCAAACGCGATGTACAAATTGAAGAGGTGGAATCACCGGCGGACAACTCCAAAGTGTCACCCGCCCCCGCGCCGGCCAAGTGATTCCCATGCGCCACTGCGAATCGCCCTACTTCCACCAGCGCCGCAAATCCCGCGAAGTTGTTATCGGCGATCCGAAGAACGGCGGGGTCATCGTCGGCGGCGACCATCCCGTCGTGAAACAGTCCATGCTTACCTGCGACACGATGGACACTGCCACGTGCGTGAAGCAAACGCTCGAACTCGTCGAGGTCGGTTGCCAACTCGTCCGCATCACCGCGCCGACGGTCAAGGACGCGGCCAACTTGAAAAACATCGTCGCCGAACTGCGCGCGCGGCGCTGCGCTGTGCCGATCGTTGCCGACATTCATTTCAAGCCGGAAGCCGCGATGGAAGCCGTGAAGTGGGTCGAAGTCGTCCGTATCAATCCCGGCAATTACGCCGATAAAAAGAAGTTCGCGGTCAAGGAATACACGGATGCGGAGTATGCCGCCGAGTTGAAGCGGATCGAAGACGCTTTCACACCGTTGGTGATCGAGTGCATTCGTTTGAAACGCGCGCTCCGCATCGGCACCAACCACGGCTCGCTCAGCGACCGCATCATGAACCGTTACGGCGACACGCCGCTGGGCATGGTCGAAAGCGCGCTGGAGTTCGCCCGCATCTGCCGCAAACACGACTTCCACAACTTCAAGTTCTCGATGAAATCGAGCAACCCGAAGGTGATGATCGAGTGCTACCGATTGCTCGTCGCCCGGCTCGAACAGGAAGGCCCGGACTGGAATTACCCGGTCCATCTCGGCGTCACCGAGGCGGGCGAGGGCGAAGATGGCCGCATTAAAAGCGCCATCGGCATCGGCTCGCTCCTCTGCGACGGCTTGGGGGACACCATCCGCGTTTCGCTCACGGAGGATTCGCCGCGCGAAATTGAAGTCTGTAATGATTTGCTCGCGCAGATTGCTTCGCTCACCGTTAAAACGTTGAATCGTTACAAGGTTACCTCGGGCGCGTTGAACTCCGATGTAACGATTCAACGGTTTAACGATTTAACGTTTCCTTTCGATCCATTCCATTACGAGCGCCGGTCCACGCCCGAAATCGAACTGACCGACGGTGTGAAATGCGGCGGCGAACAAACCGTGCGCGTCGTCGTCACTCGCGCGGCGTGGGAAAAGGTCGCGCCGAAAATTCGTCCGAAAGACGACGTGAAGCCGGAGGCGGTTTATGAAGACCTGAACGTGATGGAGGTTGATCCGACGAACGACCTTCGGATAGAAGACATCAACTGCGACACACAACTCCTCACGGTGGAGGATGGCGTCTCACTGCCTGCGATCGCGGCGTTTCGGCTGCTGGCTGCGCGCTTGAGACGGCTCGGCCGGAACAATCCGATTCTGCTCAAGGATTGTTTGAACTTTGGTATTGAATCAGCGTCACCCCTCACCCCGTCCCTCTCCCCATCCGATGGGGAGAGGGTGGCGAAGCCGAGTGAGGGGAACGTCTGGCCACTCGAACCAAAGATCGCTTTGCTCCGCGCCTCGGTTGTCATCGGCTCGTTGCTCGCGGACGGCATCGGCGACGCGATTCTGGTGCGCGGCGAGCCGGGCGCCGGGCAGTCGCTTCGCTTGGCCTACAACATTCTGCAGGCGGCCGGCTGCCGCTCATTCAAGACCGATTACGTTGCCTGTCCATCGTGCGGTCGGACGTTGTTCAATCTCCAGACCGTCACCGCGCGCATCAAAGAACGGACGCAGCATCTCAAGGGCGTGAAGATCGCCATCATGGGTTGCATTGTGAATGGACCCGGAGAAATGGCCGACGCGGATTTCGGCTACGTCGGCGGCGCGCCCGGCAAGATCAATCTCTACGTCGGCAAGACGGCGGTAAAATTCAACATCCCCGAAGCCGAGGCCGTGGACCGCCTCGTGGATCTGGTGCGCGAGCATGGGAAATGGGTGGAGCCGGAAACGGCGCTGGAAAAAGTCCGCTCTGCATGATGCGGTCGGGCGAGTCCAAATAGAGCGAGGACTGACTTTATGCAAATGCGCGCGGAGAAAAGGGCACTGGATAAGATATACAAGCGCCGAGACCGATACGAAATCCCCGATTGGCAGCGAGAAGAAGTCTGGTCTGACGAGAAAAAACGCTTGCTCATCGATTCCATCCTGCGTGGTTGGAAGCTGCCCAAGTTTTACTTCCTGAAAGTTTCATCTGACCCAGATGAATATGAGGTGGTCGACGCCAACAACGGTTGATGGCAATATGGGAGTTTCGTGACAATGAGTTGAGTTTGTCAGGCGAATCCGCACGCCTTCACCGAGCGCAATATTACAAGGATTTGCCAGAGCACATTTCCGATCGATTTGACGATTACGAAATCGAGTTTGACGAAATCACGGAGGCTGATGAGCGTGACCTCAAGGAGTTTTTTCAGCGATTGCAGCAAGGATTGCCGCTGACAAGCAGTGAGAAGCTAAACTCTGTGCATAGCAACCTGCGGGATTTTGCAAAGCGGCTCGCGAAGCACAACTTTTTCAGGAGCAAGGTGGCTCTGAACGACAAGAGATACGCGCATTTCGACATTGTTTCAAAGGTTGCAGCAATCGAAATCGAGGGCATAGATACCGGTCTCAGATACGACGACTTAAAGACGACTTTCGAAAGCCAAGCCAGCTTTTCGACCCGCTCCAACGTAGCGCAGCGACTTCGCCTCATCTTTGACTACCTGGATAAGGTGTTTCCCAATCGCTGTGATACACTGCGAAATAGAACTATGATTCAGTCGTTGGCCACTTTAGCGGGTCGGCTCATTACGACAGGAAAGCACTCCGGCAGGGAAAAGGATTTATGCCAATTCCTCACGGAGTTTTCTGAGGAGTTGTCTCGCCAAATGACACTAGGGCAGGAAGCAACCGACCCAGATTACATCACGTTCCAGAAGACTGTGAATTCCAACGTGCGTCGAAACGCTCAAATCCGAAACGAGATTCGTTTACGAAAGCTCCTGGTATTCGATCCCAGTTTTGCAGACGCGCTCGGTGCTTCAGGGATCGTGGAAAGTGCAATGGCGAGAGGTATTGGAGATGCTGGAAAGCGCATCCAAAACTTGATTTCGCAGAAGAACGAATCGTACGCAAGGGATCATGGCGAAGACCTGTTCAAGCCTACGAACAAGACAACAAAGGCTTTTTCGGAAATTGGTAAGCCCATACGCGGTTACACAGAATACCGTGAATGGTTGGATAATCTTTATTTCATTTTCAGAGAGAGCGTCGGGATGCGGTTAGACGGAGCATGGCCTCAGAGCTTCGCCGACATAAACCTGCTCCGAACCGCCGAGCGGCATGACGTTGACCACGGGGACGCGTCAAAAACTCGGTCAAAAAGGAAGAAACTCGGCAGTGTGTTCTTTAAGTACTCTGGAAACAAAACGCCGGCGACGCTCGCTCCCGAACGATTCGCGATTGTTCAAGCCAAGCTGTTAGCTGATCTTGAAGAGGACACAAAGAATTTGAAGTGGGCGAAAGGCCCGGTAAAAACTGCAACATGATAGCCGCTGATTTTTCACTGTAACTTCGAAAAGGCGGTTTGAAAATCAGCGCCATCGGCTGCAGCGCGGCGGTGCTTTTGGCTGCTTGCCTGGGACTGATCACGGGCGTAATCTTCTCACCATGACGACGCTCACATTGGACGAAGCGCAGCAACGTCTCCCGGATGCGGTGGAGAAGGCGTTGAAGGGCGAGGAGGTGGCGATCAAAGTCGGCCGGGAAACCGTGCGATTGGTGCATGACGTTCCGATGCGTCCACCCGGTTACTTCGCCGAGTGTTACCGCGACGCTGAAGATGCGGCTTTTGAAGAGCGCGTCTGTCGAGACTCGAAACCCACCCTCGAAGAATGAGGCAGTGGGATATCTTCCTTTTTCCGTTCTCCGAGGAGCAGCCTCACCCTGTTTTCATTCTTTCGATTGACGAGCGGGCTGAGGCGCGCAAACACGTCAACGGGCTACTTTGTGTCAGTCTGCGCGGCAGGGCACTTGGGCTTCACGAAGTCCTGTTGGATAAAGCTGACGGGCTGGATTGGGAATCAGCGGTTCGCTGCGACTTGATTCACCTGTTGGAGCGGGATCGCCTTCTCGAACGCAGAGGCCATGTGATCCCTGAGCGCCAGATTCAAATCAGCCGAAAATTGATCGAATGTCTCCGGTTGAGGACTTATTGAGATAGATGTTTCCCCAACACCAGCCCGGCAAGCCCGGTTTGGAAGCTGCGCCCTCGGCTACAGCGTGACAGTTCGCCCCTTTGGAATCCTGTCGAGGTGAAAGATCAAAAAACCGTGCAGGAACAGTCGCAGCTCCGTCACTTGCGCCTCGCTTAATTTGAGTCGTGACACCGCCGACCAGTCGCTCGCCAAGAGGGCGTTCACGATACGCTTCGCACCAGGTGTGAGTTTGCTTTTTGCCAAATCCGGTTTCAGACCGAGTTCGTGCAGCAGTTTGAGTTCGAAGGCGAAAATGGTTTGCGGTTGGGGCGGTTGCTTCGGTAAATGGTTCAGCAGCCCCGTCATCAACGGAAAAATCGTCGGCAGCGGCGTTTCAGTTTCGGTCGTTTGTTCGACCAGCGCGGCGCAATAGCTGGCGTCTTGGAGCCAAGCGAGTTCTTCCCGCAAAGCGCTGTGTGTCTCGCGCAGGACGACTTCGCTCAGCGTGTGCAACTCCGAGCGGCGGCTGCGCGAGAAGCTGAAGTCGGCAAGATAGAAGAGGTCGAGTTTGCCGCGAAAAGGAGATTTGGCGCGTCGCGCGCCTTTGGCGACCGTGGCGATGCGGCCGAAATCCGGCGTGAGCCAGTGGATGATGAGGCTGGTTTCGGTCAGCGGGCGGGTGCGGAGAATCAGGCCTTGGGTGCGTTCGACCATCTGGAAACGGAGTTGAACCACGAATGGACACGAATGGACACGAATGAAATGACTTGTTTCCAGCCGTCCCAGAAGCGCCCCGGTCGTCCTGCGGACAAGGCCAGGAATTCGTGTGTATTCGTGTTCATTCGTGGTTTTGTGTCTCACCGTTTCGCCGGCGAAAACTCCGGGGCGATGGCGCCGAGGCTGATGATGAATTTGATGCCGTCGGCCACGGACATGTCGAGTTTGGTGATTTCCTTTTCCGGCACCAGCACCAGAAAACCGCTGGTCGGATTGGGCGTCGTCGGCACGAACACGCTGAACACGTGTTCTTTGGTTTTCTGCTGCACTTCCTTGTGGTCTTCGCCGGTGACGAAACCGACGGAGTATTGGCCGGCGCGCGGGAATTCAACCAGCACAACCTGTTTAAAGGAGGATTTGCTGCTCGGCGAGAACGCCTGATTGACCTGCTTGATGGTGCTGTAGATTTTGTTGAGCAAGGGGACACGGAGCAGGGCCAGATCAACCAACTGAATCAGTTTCTTGCCAAAATAGTAACGCGCCAGGCTGCCCACCAGGCCGATCAACAACACCGCCAGCAGCAGGGCGACCAGGCTCCAATACCAACGCATCGCGCCGGCGCCGAGGTCCTTGTGAGTCCATTCCTTGGGCAAAAAAATCAACAGGGTATCGGTGATGTTCGCCACGGTGCCGAACAGCCAGATCACAACCGCGATCGAAATCACCGCCGGCAACACAATGGCCAGGCCGGTAAAAAAATTGGCGCGCCAACTCGCGAAAGGATTCTTCTTCATGGCTGGACTGTAGGTTTGCGAGCCAATTTGCTCAAGGGAAACAGGCGGGTGAGTTCACGCACCAGACGATCCTCCTCACGCTTCATCACTCGCCGGAACTTTGGCTGCCGATCGTTGTAGCCACGCAGGTGCAACACACCATGAACGAGATAGCGAACCAGTTCCGATTGCCAGGTCGTGCGGAACCGGCGCGCCTGCGCCACGGCATCGTCGAGACAAATGAAAACTTCGCCGCACAACGCAGCAAAGGCTCCCGGCCGGTTCGGTGTTTCTTCAGATGACAGGCGGGACGCCTGAGCTGCCTTTTCGGAGTAATCGAACGTAATGACATCCGTAGAACCTGCGTGGTTCAGGAACCGTTCATTCAATCTCGCCATTTCGGGCGCGGCCACGAGGTGAACACCCAGTTCATAGTTTTTCAACCGCAGCCGTCCGGTCAGCAATGCGCGGGCAACGCGGCGGAGCAGGGGCAGGTTCACGGAACAGGCGCGCTGGCGGTTGCGCAGGGTCAGTTCACTCATTGCGCCGGCTGCGGTGTTCCTCGTAGGCGCTGATGATGCGCTGGACGAGCGGATGGCGGACCACGTCACGCCGGGTGAACTCGATGATGGCGACGCCCTCGACGTTTTTCAGCGCGTGGTGCGCTTCGACCAGTCCGGAATGTTTGTGGGGCGGCAGATCGATTTGCGTGATGTCACCGTTGACGACCGCTTTGGAACCGTGGCCGAGACGGGTGAGGAACATAAACATCTGCTCGGTCGTGGAGTTTTGGGCCTCGTCGAGAATGATGAAGGAGTGGTTGAGCGTGCGTCCGCGCATGTAGGCCAGCGGAGCGACTTCGATCGTGCCGCGTTCCATGTGCTTTTGGATTTCCTCGCCGGGAAGCATGTCATGCAGCGCGTCGTGGAGTGGGCGAAGGTACGGCGCGATTTTTTCGTAGAGGTCGCCGGGCAGAAAACCGAGCGCTTCGCCGGCTTCCACCGCCGGGCGAGTCAGAATAACGCGCGAAACTTTCTCCTCCTTGAGCGCCTCAACGGCCATCGCCATCGCCAGATAAGTCTTGCCGGTGCCGGCGGGACCGATGGCGAACGCCACGTCGTGATGACGAATCGCCTCCACGTATTTTTTCTGGCCGACTGTTTTCGGCGTGACCGCGGCCTTTTTGGTCGAGGTCTGGATCCGTTCGTCCAACAGGCTCTTGAGCACGGATGTCCCTTCGTGTTTAACCACGTTGAGGGCGTAAGTGAATTCACGGTTGCGCACGGGCGAGCCGGATTTCAACGAACTTTCCAACAGTAGAAACATCTGTTTGGCGCGCTCGACGGCCTCGGTCGAACCTTCCAGTTTGATCCAGCCATCACGAGCGGTGGCCTTGACCTCGAGCTGCTCTTCCAGCGCCTGAAGGTTGCGTGGGTCGTTGTTGAAAAGCTGCTGGGCCTGCCGGGCGTTTTCGAAGTGAAGAGTTTCGGAAGCCATTTCAGAGCGGGGAGTGCGGAGTGCGGAGCGCGGAATCGGCGGCCAACGCGTCGCGAAGGCGGGCGGCGAGTTCTTTCAGGGCCTGCGGCACGACAGTGGTGTTGGCGATGACCGCCATGAAGTTGGTGTCGCCGTTCCAGCGCGGCACGACGTGAATGTGCAAATGCTCTACGACGCCGGCGCCGGCGACTTTGCCCAGGTTGACGCCGATGTTGAAGCCGTCGGGCCTCATGACTTTCGTGAGCGCGTTCTGGCAGCGGCGCGTGAGCAGCATCAATTCGACGATTTCCTGATCGGTCAAGTCGTTGAAGTCGGGAACCTGCTTGTAGGGGACGGTCATCAAGTGCCCGCCGGTGTAGGGGTAGGTGTTTAAGAGCGCGAAACACGTTCGGCCACGGGCAAGGACATGGTTTGCCTCGTCGTCGCTCGACTGCGCGATACGTGTGAAGAGCGAGACATCGGTCAGCGGCGGCTTCGGCGCCAGAATGTATTCAATCCGCCAGGGGGCGTGGAGCGAGTCCATGGCAAACGCTAGTCAGCGGCGGTGAGGTTGCCAGGAGCGGGACGAGGTTCCGCGGAAAGGCGAGAGCAGCACGGCTGCATTTCAATGGCCTGTGATTCTCAATTGACCTTTGAGGATTAAGGCCAAGGATTTAACCGCCAGTTCCATGAATAAAAACGGCTTGGCGATGAGGTCGTTGCCGCCACTCAACGTGGAGCGGGCGCGGCTTTCGAAGTCGGTCAGGCCGGTGACGAACACCACGGGCGTCCTCGCATGGGCGGGCAGCACACGCAGTTTGGCGCAGAGTTCGAAGCCACTCATGCCAGGCATGTCCACGTCGAGAAAGATGAGGTCGAACCGGTTTTCCGCAAGCATGGTCAACGCGGTTTTCGGATCCTCCACACTGACGCATTTCAGATTGGCCTTTTCCAGCGCGTAAATGACGGCGCGACGGGAGATAGCTTCGTCATCCACGACCATGATGTTCGGCGGTGGAAAACTCTCCGGGTCCCGTGTGCTGCTGTGCTCCAGCAGAACGGCGAGGAAGTCGATCGTGTGCGCCACCGTCCGCATGGTCGAGGCGTTGAGGTTCTTCGGCTTTTCGTAAAGCTCCTTCAGGAGCGCTTCGAGCGCTGAGGACATTTTTGCGACGCTGGTCAGGCCGGCGACGGCCGAGTTGCTCGTCAGCGAATGGACTTGGCGATAAAGCGTGAACAGCCGTGGAAGCCGGGCGGTGTCGCCTTCGCTCTTGATGAACGCCTGGAGCATGCCTCGCAACTGGGCTACGTGATCCGGCGCGCTGCCAAGAAACGTCTGGCGAAGCTCAGTCTGAAATGCGGTGTCGTCCTCCGAACTGCCGGGTGGCGGCTTCTTTGCCGGGATGGCCGCCGAAGCCGGAGCGTGTGCGGGCTTGGGAAGAGCGGGATCGGGGGCCGGCCCTTGAGCCGCAGGCGGAGCGCCGAGCGTCCGATTGACCAGTTCAATCAGTTGTTTCGGAGTGCAACTGGCTTTGATCATGCAATGGTTGGCGCCCGCCTTCCACGCTTCTTGCACGAGACTGCTCAAATAGGCGTTGGAGAGCACGATCACGGGGATTGACTTGGTCGTCGGCTCAGCGCGCATTTTCTTCAGAATTTCGACGCCGTTGAGCTTGGGCAGCATCAAGTCCAAAATGACCACGTCCGGTTTGATTTCCTTTACCGCGATCAGGCCCGCCTCGCCGTCGGTGGCCAGCGCGACCTGGAAACCTTCCACCTGAAATTTGTGTCGGTAGATGTTGCCGACGATCTGATCGTCTTCGACTATCAGCATCTTCTTCATGATGAGCCGGCCCCGGCAGGAGCGTTGTCCGAAGGACGCCGGCGATTGTTCAAAAAAGTCCGAATCCGTTCAAGCTCTTTGCTGGCCTGCTCCACCAGCGCCGGCGCGTTGGACAATTTGCCTTCCCGGCCCTGCCGCTCCAACTCGCGCAGCGCCGGGACGATGGAGTTCATCCCGCAGGTCGCGCTGGCGCCGGCGGATTTGTGGGCGATGCGCTCGATATCCTGAACAACGCCTGCTTCAACCGCCGTTTTAAGGATTCGGAGCTGTTCCGACGTCTGGTTCAGGTAAAGGTCCGTCAATTCGGCAATCCCCACCTCGTCGCCACCGGCCAGTTCAACCAATCGCTCCAGGTCAACCGGGGGTTCCTCTTTTTCTTTCGGAGGCGGAGGCGCCGCGGCGGAGACGTTTGGTTCGATAACAACTTCGGGCTGGACGGTCACGGGAGCAGAGCGGGCTGAAGGACTCTTCGCCAAAGGACCCCACCGTTGCAGCGCGGCCTGGACGGCTTCGGGCCGCACGGGTTTGGCCAGATAATCATCCATGCCCGCTTTGATGCATTTCTCGCGGTCGCCGGTCATCGCGTTGGCTGTCATCGCGATGATAATCGTGGGTGGCTTCGGATTCGGGCCTTGGGCGAGTTCCTTTTCCAGGTCGCGGATGCGACGGGTTGCCTCCAGGCCGTCCATCTCAGGCATCTGCACATCCATGAAAACAATATTGTAGTGTTTTCGTTCCAACGCCTGAATGGCTTCCAGGCCGTCACCGGCGATGTCGATGCGATAGCCCATCTGGTCGAAGAGTCGCAGAGCAACCTTCTGATTGACGACATTATCGTCGGCGAGAAGCAGGTGCAACGGCATCCGCTGGGCGAGCGTCGCGTCCAGCTTGTTCACGGGAACGACTTTTTTGGCGGCGGTTTTCGGTTTGCCCATGACTTCGAGCAACACGCCGTGCAACTGGCCTTGCTTGATCGGCTTGGTCAGGCAGGAGGCAAATGGCGACGCGGGACTTTCAAGCGCGCCCGGCACGTTCCCCATCGAAGTGAGCAAGACCATGGGCAGCGCGTCCGGGCCGCGCAATTTTCGAATCTCGCCAGCGAGCGTTACTCCGTCCATTTCCGGCATCTGCATGTCCAGCACGGCGAGGTCGAACGGTTCGTTCTGCCGCAACAAATCCAACGCCTTCTTTCCGCTGTCAACGTCGCGCGGCAGCATGCCCCACTTGCGCGACTGAAGCGTGAGAATACGGCGGTTGGTCGGGTTATCGTCCACGATGAGCAACCGCACGCCGGCCAGTTGCGGCTGGGAGCCTTTCAGTTCCGGCTGCGTGGCGCTCGGCGTCGGCTGCACCTGAATGGTGAATTGAAAGGTGGAACCTTTGCCAACCGTGCTCTCGACCCACATTCTTCCACCCATCAACTCGGCCAGACTCTTACTGATGGCAAGTCCGAGTCCTGTTCCACCGTAGTGACGCGTTGTCGAAGCGTCCACCTGGCTGAATGACTTGAACAGGCGATCCATTTTTTCCGACGGAATCCCGATGCCGGTGTCGCGGACTGCAAAATGAAGCTCAACCAGCCCGGCCGCGGCGCCCGGCGCGTCGAACTTCACCGTGATCGGCAGCGCGCCGGCTTTGGGAGGAGTCGCCTGCGCTCTGGTCATTTTGACTTCGACGGTGACATCTCCCTTCGGGGTGAACTTAATGGCGTTGCCGAGCAAGTTGACCAGGACCTGCCGCAGGCGAGTGACGTCCCCTATGACA
>QHOP01000357.1 GCA_003219345.1 Verrucomicrobiota bacterium | reverse complement strand
AGACAGTCAGGTAGAAAGCCCAACGCACAAGAACGTTTGGCCATAAGGCATCGTCGGCCAGCGCCCCGAAACCAGGGCGGCCAGCCTTGCACTCTGTCCCTGCGTCCGACTTCGGAAAGCCACCAGGCGGCGAGCTTATGACGGGGGCTATGGTTGGCATACTTCGGTCATTCTCTCCGTGCCCAACTCGGCGGCGGTCTTTATCTGGTCCGGCAGATCCTTTCGCTGGTCGAGCCACGCTTGAAACATCAGCACGTGCCAGAGTCCAGGTGACCAATCTCGCCTGAAAGAGAGGTGCTCCTGCCACTTTCGTCGTACCTCGCGGGGCTGGAAAAATCCTTCCTGCCGCAAACGCGTCTCGTCCAGCAGGTGCTCTGCCCATCCGCGCAGCGAGCCGCGCAGCCATTCAGCAATGGGAGCAGCGAAGCCTCTTTTGGGACGGTCCACCAGAGGGCGCGGGATGTGTTGATAGAGAATTCTCCGCAACAGAGATTTGCCCTGGCCTCGCTGTTGTTTAACCGAAGCCGGAAGGCTGCAGGCAAATTCCATGATTCGATGATCCAGCAGCGGAATACGTGTTTCCAAGCCGACCGACATGGCGGCCCGATCCACTTTCACAAGAATGTCGTGCGGTAGATACGAAACCAGGTCCAGGAACGTCATCCGCTGCAACAGTTCAGGCAACCGCTCCCAGGCCGCAACCTCATCGCGTTGAGTTTCTGGCTCTGTGGCATCCCTGAGCCACGGCCGAGTATCCCGGTTCGGAGACATCAGTAGTTGGTAGAGCGAACGATCCGTAGATGCGGGCAGAATGTCCGACAAATTCCAGAGGCGGTTCAAGATCCGGTTGACCCCGCAGGATGCAACTCGCAGGTTCAATCCAGCGCGGGCTACGCGCTTCATTTGGCGGGCCAATTGCCTGCAACAAGGCTCAGGAATCCATGCCATTACCTTCCAGAGGCGCTGGGTTATCCGATAGTGGTTGTATCCCCCAAACAGTTCGTCGCCGCCGTCGCCAGATAAGCTGACCTTTACGTGCTCCCTCGCCAGTCGGCAGAGAACGGTGGTCGGGATCTGGGAGGGATCCGCCAGGGGTTCATCATAGATGCACGGCAGCTTGGGAATGACTTGCTGCAGTTCCCTGGGTTGGACGTATAATTCAGTATGGTCCGTTCCCAGATGACGGGCGACTGCTTTGGCATAGTGGGCTTCGTTAAAGTTCTTCTGTTCGAATCCAATACTGAAGGTCTTAATGGGGCGGCGACTTTGCGCTTGCATTAACGCGACCACGAGGGAGGAATCAATGCCGCCTGAAAGGAAGGCGCCCACCGGCACATCCGCGACCATTTGCCAGGAGACGGACTGGAGCAACAGTGCCAGCAACTGCTCGCCCGCTTCCGTTTCGTCGCCGCTAAAGGGCCGAGCCACTCCCGCTTCAGCAATCTCTTGCAGCGACCAGTACGGCTCCGGGCGGGGCAGATGGCGCGCGCGCACGTGGGCCTCGGTCAACGTCAGCACGCAGCCGGGCGGCAATTTGTGGAGATTTTCATAGATGCAATGCGGCGCCGCGATGTAGCCGTAGCGAACCAACAGAGCCAACGCGGCGCGGTCAATGCCGCCTTCCCATCGCGGGTGAGCCTGGAGCGCTTTCAATTCAGAACCGAAAACAAACGCGTCTCCGGTCCACCCATAATACAACGGCTTTTCGCCTACCCGATCGCGAACCAGGCTCAGTGTGCGCGTCCGGCGGTCCCACAAGGCGAACGCGAACATGCCGACAAAACGCTTCAAAGCCGGGAGGAGCTCCCATTCACAGCAGGCCGCCAGCATCACCTCCGTATCGGAATGGCCGCGGAAAGAATGGCCCCTCTCTTCCAAAGCACCGCGTAGCACCTCGAAATTGTAGATTTCTCCATTGAATACCAGCACGTATCGGCCATCGGCGGAGTGCATGGGCTGGCGCCCCTCGGCGCTGAGGTCCAGAATCGCCAGCCGACGGTGGCCCAGAGCCAGGCCCGCGCGGGCCTCCGCCCAGGCGCCTTGATCATCCGGGCCGCGATGACGCAGAGTCGCAGCCATTCGCAGGGCGACCCTTTCCAGGTCGATCTGGCCGGCATCACTCGACGGCTCCCAAAATCCAGCAATCCCACACATAATAATCGCGGCAACTCACCCGGTTGGACAGTTCGAAACATTTCTCGCGGAGGTTGGCATTTGAGCCATCGGCGACCTCCAGGAATTCCATAGTTTCAACTGGCAACGGATCAAAAATGGAGAGAGGCGCGGGCTGGCGCAAAGGAAAGCCAAGGCTCGCGGCCGTCCATCGGTTGTGGTGATAGCAGACGGTCCAGACGCCGGGCGGCGCGAGCCGCAAACAAGACAGTTGCTGCGGCACCCAGGTCATCCATCCCCTCTCCCTCACTGTCTCCCCATCCGATGGGGAGAGGGACGGGGTGAGGGGACAGACATACGGAAAGCGGAAATTGCCATCGCAAATAATGTCAATGCCGAACCGGGAAAGAAGGCGGACCGTCGTGGCGTCAAATGAATTGTTGGGCGCGATCCAGACCCGGGATTTGATTCCTTGCCGCTCAAATATCTCCACTCCGCGTCGTAATTTCTCCGACTGTTCTTCGGCCCGAAGGCCGGCGAATTCTGTTTTCTTGCGGACGGTGCCGATTCCGGCGTGAGTCGCGACGTATTTGTGCTGAAACCCATGCAGCCCGATCGTCCACCCGCGCGCCTGCCACTGCCGCACGCGCTCCCAAAAATCCTTAACGGCAGGCGCCACGTTCAGCACCGGATCCTGGTTGTCGGGCACAACCGCCAGGATGGGCTGGAGCTGATGCTCCGTTAAAGCGGCTTCTATTTCCGACCAGAGCTTCCAGTTCATGGTCGGACAGAGGTCATCAAAACGCAGGAGATACTTTGCAGTTCGCGGTGGTTGGGATTTGCTCGCCTTCATACTCGCGCACGACCTGCCCGCCAAAACTCTTTTTGAACGCGTTCATGCCGAGCGATTGGATGTCCGTTGTTCCAGGATACCATCCGCCGAAATCGAAATAACGGACCCCTCGTTCCTTGAAGGCCAGGAAATTGTTCCAATGCCCGAGGCAGTTGGCGCGATTGGTCGTGTTCCGCAGCGCGGCGTTCGGACTGGAGTTGTAAGGGGAGACGATGATCAACTGTCGGACCCGCTTTGCCGCGACGTAGGCCAAATGATAAGCGAGCACGTTACCCCGGGGCTCCGTTGCTACGCATAAATCCAAAGCGTCTGCGGCGATGATCTGGTTCAGCCAATCGCGATCCAGTCGCGTTCCGTTCCGGGTCGCCGCGTGCCGGTTCCACATTTCCTGCACCTGATCCATTACTCGCGACTCCTTCGGGTCACAGCGTTGCCAACGCGTCTTGTCCCTTTCCTGCGCTTCTTTTATTTTGCGGACTGTCCTCGGGTCCATTTCAGACAGCAGTTCGTCCGGACTTTTCGCCAGGTCTATCAGAAGGTTGTAAAAATATTTCCATCTGCCTTTGGCCCCCGGGCTGGACCGCTGTCGGTAGTGGATCCAATCCACCGAGGCGCCATCCGGTTCATCATCGAACCAAACCTCTCCTCGTGTCAGAAAACGCGATCGGTAAATCAGCATGGGCTCTCCTTGTTAATTTTGGCGCGGCATCATTTTGTCGCTGAAACCTGACTTCCGTTTCGACTCGACGAATCGGCCTATCCCGCGGCGACAGATACTTTGCCGGGCGCAAGCTCTGTTTGCCCATTGACCGCCGGTCCCTTTGGGGAAGACGGAAATAGTTTGGCCTGCTTGAGGAGTTCGGCGGCGTGAAGCACCAACCAACCTTTGAGCGACAGGATTCGCTCGCACTCGTATTCGCGCACGACCTGTCCGCCGAATCCTCGCTTGAAGTCGTTGATTTTGAGCCGCGCTTGATCGGTCGTTCCCGGATACCAGCCGCCAAAGTCGAAATATTTCAGCCCTTGCTCCTTGTAGCGAAGCAGATCACTCCAGATGAGATAGCGGTTTGCCCGGCCGATGGCGTTCCTCGCCGCGCTGTCGGAAAGCTTGCGGTACAGCGACGGCAAATACAATTCCGTGGCGCGGCAGGAATCGCGATAATTGGCGTGATAGACCAAGGCATTGCCTTGCGGGTCTTTGGCGACGGACAGATCCAGAACGCCCGCGGCGGCCAGGCTCTCCAGCCGCGCCCGGTCCAGCGGATACAAGCCTTTCATGGCGGCAAACTGGTTGTACATCTGCTCGAACCGGTTCATGACCGCCGGATCACGCGGATCGCAACATTCACAGAGGATTTTGTCCCGGTCACGGGAGCGTCGGATTTTGTAGGCTGTGTCCTGGTTCAACTGCGCCAGCAATTGCTGGCAACTCTGGGTCAGATCGATAATGGAAGTGTAAAAATATTTCCACTTGGCTCCGGAAACCGAGTGGGAGCGCTGATGATAGAGAATCCAATCCACGGACTGGGCATCGTCAGGCTCGTTGTCGAACCACACCTCTGCCCGCGTGAGAAAACGCGACCTGTAAGTAATCATAGATAAACGGCGGTGCTTGGGCTCCAAGAGGCGTCTCGGTGTGGGTTCGGGGCGGCCAGCTCTCTTCAGGCGCTCACCTCGGAGAGGGTATAGCGGTATTTGCCGGAGGGATGCGGCGGCAAATCTTTTGCGAATTCGAAATCCACTCGACACCCAGGCCCCATCGCCAGGCGTGCTTTGGCAGCGATATCTTCGAGTTCGCTTCTGGCCGGCTCGCCGTTGGTACTGACCACCTTGAACACAATGTGCGCATGAGCCTTCTGGACCACCTGGAACTTCCAGACCCAGGGACGGAAATAGAGCAGGTGCGTAAAGTATTCCCCATCTACGAGCGTTTGGTCGCGTGTTCTGAATACGTCCACGTTGCGGCCGGACACGTGCTTCAGCACCTGAGTGCCTGGAGGGTCGGCCACCGTGTCGTCGGGAAGCAAGGCGCCCCGATCCCCAATCCAGTAGCGCAGCAGGGGCATGGCGTAGTTGGTCAGGCACGTCACGACGATGTTGCCTTCCGCTCCCGGCGGCAGCGGGCGGCCAGACTCATCCACAATCTCCACAAAATTGCCCCAGGGCGGCACCCACAGTCCGCCGAGTCCCGGCAGTTCGCAGCCGATGACACTGACCTCGCGCGAGCCATACAGGTTGTAAACCGGGCAGCCGAAAACCTGAGCGATTTTCTCGCGCATGAAAGGATAAAGCGTGCCTGCCGACGTGAGAACGGCTCGCTGCGGCGTGAGGAAAAGTTTTTCGCGTTCGGCAAAGCGCGCCAACTCATAAGCGGCCTGAGCGTATGCCAGGATTAAACACGGACGCACCCGGTTGAGGGTGGCGATACATTCCCGCATGCGCTCCGGCGACATGCGAAACGCATTCAGCCAGGTCGTGTTGGTCAGCCAATTAAAGAATCTGGCCTTGGGCGATTGGCTGCGTCCCTCAAGGTCTCGTTCTGATCCCCAAAGCCGGACAATCGGCTTTCCCACGTCGCAGCCCAACAATGCATGGCAGAGCATGCTGAGGGCTTTGCTGCGATCGTCGTATTCCCGGTCTTGAACGAGCCGGACGGGTTCGCCAGTCGAACCGCCAGAAGTGTTATAGGACCACTTTCGGCAGGCGAGATCGGTGGACTGGAGCTTGACGAAATCAGCTCGAATGGTGTCTTTCGTCAGGATGGGCAGGCGGCACAAACACTCCCTCGGGTCCGCGTCTTCCAAGGGGATGCTCTCTATGCTCTGCAAACGTTCGGCGTAGTACGGAACGGATTGCCGGCAATGGCGCAGCAGGTTGCCCAGGGCGCGGCGCACGGTCTCATAACCCGCCCCGCGCGCATACTCGCGCGAGTACTGCGCCAGAAATGACGGGAAGCGATAGCCTCGGAGCGAGGCATAGGACAGGTAAGCTGGTTTTCTCCAGTTCATCGCAACCATTGAATAAGCCGCCGTGCGTTCACTTTCGAGACCGCGTGATCGCATCCCTTAAAAGCAACCGTTCCTTGGGAGTCAGGAGCAAGTAAACCGTCGCTGCGAACAGCAACGATACCCCCAGCGCCGCCGCCCCTAAATCCACCCAGTTCGAAATCGTCCAGCCCCACAAAATCAACCTGCACAGTCCGGCGGTCGCCAGCGTTGCCAGAACAATCGGAACCGCTCTCCGATAAAAAGTCGTGTAAGGCCGCTGTAGAACTCGCGCTCCGTAGAGAGGAGTAAACAGAAGATGCCGAACAGTCAGCGTGATTGCTCCCGCGGCCGCCAGCCCGTATAAACCCCAACCGAAGACGCGGGCCAGAAGCAGAGCGAGCAGCAAATTCCCCACGCCGATCGCCAGCGTCACCAGCCCCGGCACCCGCACCCGATTGGCGGCCAATGGCACCGCGTAGAGCGGATACATGGAAAGATTGACGCAAAGGTGGATCGCCATCAGAGACAACAAGGGAGCCAGGCTGCCGAACGACGGGCCAAGCCACAGTCTCAGCAGCGGTTCCGAAAATCCGCAAATCAACCCGATGCACAGCGCCATCACCAGGCCGACGAACTTGATCGCGCGGTTCAGATAGACCACCAGCGCGTCAATGTCCCCTCGGGCATACATCTGGAACATGGTCGGCGCGAAGATTTCTCCCACGGCGGTGGACAGCAGACGCAGCAAGGCCGGCAGTTGCAGCACCGCTGCGTAGCGCCCGCTTTGCTCGGCCCCGAACAAGCGATTGGCCACCAGCAGGTCAATATTCATATACAACATGACCCC
>QHOP01000103.1 GCA_003219345.1 Verrucomicrobiota bacterium | reverse complement strand
AAAGGGCCTGCCCGATCGAGTGCGCGATGCCGCCCTGCACCTGGCCTTCTACAAGCAGGGGATTCACCTGATAGCCGCAGTCATTCACCGTCACGTATTTGACGATTCTCACCTCGCCCGTGTCGCGGTCCACTTCCACCGCGACGATGTGTGTGCCGAAAGGATACGTGCAGTTCGGGGGCTCGAAGAAGCTGGAGGCCTCCAGGCCTGGTTCCCAGTTTTTCGGTATGTTTTTCGCGACATAAGCCTCCGGCGCAAGTTGTTTCCAGGTGAGCGCTTTCTTTGGCTTGCCCTTGACAAAGAATTTGCCCCCGCGGAACTCGACGCTCTTTTCTTTGGTGTCGAGCAAGTGGGCCGCAAGCTTCCTTGCTTTGGCAATGATCTTGTCAATGCACATCACGATGGCCGTGCCACCAATGACCGTGGCGCGACTGCCGTACGTGTCGCGACCGTAATGCGCGACGGCTGTGTCGCCTCGCATCACGACAATGTCCTCGATCGGCACGCCGAGCTGGTCGGCAGCAATCTGGGCAAAGCTGGTTTCCTGTCCCTGGCCGTGGGGCGTCGCGCCGGTGATGACAGTGACTTTTCCGGACATTTCGATGCGTACACAGCCCCATTCCCAGCCGCCAGCCGACATCATCTTCGAGGGACCGAGCGCGCAGATTTCGACGTAGGTCGAGAGGCCGATGCCAAAAAGCTTGCCAGACTTCCGGGCCTCGTCCCGTTGCCTGGTCAGCTTGTTCCAGTTTGAGATCTGCTGCGCCTTCTTGAGCGCGCCTTGATAATTACCGCTGTCGTAGGTGAGACCGGTCAGCGTGTCGAACGGAAACTCGGTCGGTTTCGGGAAATTCTTCAAACGCACCTTCACCGGGTCGAGCTTCAGCTCGTCGGCGATGATGTCCATGAGGCGCTCGATGACGTAAGTCGCCTCGGGCCGGCCCGCGCCGCGGTAGGCGTCAGTGGCCATCTTGTGCGTGTAAACGCCGACGACGTCCATGCGCATCGCCTTGCACTTGTAGCAGCCGGTGAGCATGAGACCCGTGAGGGTGGGAATGGCCGGAGTGTTGAGCTGGCAATAAGCGCCAATGTCCGCCAGGGTCTTCGATCGGATGGCCAGCAACGTGCCATCCTTCTTTACCGCTACTTCGTAGTCGCCAATCTGGTCGCGGCCGTGAATGGTCGCCGCGGCGTTCTCCCGGCGCGATTCGATCCATTTCACCGGCGCGCCCAGGCGCTGAGCGAGATGAGAGCAAAGGGCCTCTTCAGCGTAGAGATTGAGCTTCGAACCGAAGGCGCCGCCGACTTCGGGCGCGACGATGCGAATCTTGTTCTCCGGCACGCCAATCATTCCAGGCAACAACGTGCGCACGAGATGGGGAATTTGTGTGGACGTGTAAAGCGTCAGCGTCCCTTCGCCCGCGTGCCACGCAGCGACGCACCCGCGCGGTTCGATGGCCATCGGCGTAAGCCGCTGGTGAACCATGCGCTGTTTGATGACTCGGTGTGCCCGCTTGAACGCGGCGTTGAGGCCTCCGTTTGCCACCGACCAGGTGAACGCGACGTTCGTCCCGAACTCGGGATGCGTGAGTGGCGAATCTTTCTGGAGCGCTTTTTCCGCGTCGCTGACCACCGGCAGCGGGTCGTAATCCACCTCGATGAAATCGAGCGCGTCCCGGGCTGCATAGCGATCAACCGCCACAACCACCGCCACCGGATGGCCGACGAAATAAACGCGGTCACTGGCGAGCACGGTATGTTTGGGAATCTTCGAATCAGGCATCGGTGAGGCGCACGGCACCAGGCCACACTTGTCGTTCACATCCGCCCCGGTGAAGACCCCCACCACGCCGGGCGAGGCTTTTGCGGCGTCGGCCTTGATGTTGTTGATCCTCGCGTGCGCATAAGGGCTGCGCAGGACCGCCGCGTGGAGCATGCCCGGCAGTGTAATGTCGTCCACGTAAGTCGCGATCCCCTTGATGAGGCGGGGGTCTTCGATGCGCTTCATCGGTTTGCCGAAATAGCCTTTGGCTTTAACAGCACTCACTTCTTCACCTCGGCAATTTTCCTGGCCGCGTATTCGATGGCATCGATGATGTGGGAATAGCCGGTGCAGCGGCAGAGGTTGCCTTCGATGGCGTGGCAGATCTCTTCGCGGGTAGGTTTCGGGTTCCGCTCAAGCAGTTGGACGGCCATCATGATCATGCCGGGCGTGCAATAGCCGCATTGCAGGCCGTGACGTTCCCAGAACCCTTCCTGGACCGGATGCAGTCGGCCGTCTGCGGCCAGACCTTCAATCGTAGTGACCTCCGAACCGTCCGCCTGGACGGCGAGCAAGGTGCAGGATTTCACTGCCTTGCCCTCGAACAAGACAGTGCAAGCCCCGCAGATGCTCGTCTCGCAGCCGACGTGTGTGCCCGTCAGCCTGCAGCAGTCGCGGAGGAAATGGACGAGCAACGTTCGCGGCTCGACCTCGTGACTTTGCTCGACCCCGTTGACGCGGATGTTGACGACCGTCTTCACGTTGCCATACCTCAACCGGCCTGTGCGCTATTGAGGTCATTCACTATAGGTGGCCCGTGAGTTCGGGCAAATAAAAAGTAGGAGTGTTGAAGTCCGACATGTAAAGAAATTAAGATTAGGAGCCTGCGCCTGCGGTCGCGCTACCGGGCTTATTTCAATGGCAGTGCACCCTGTCCCTCTCCCCATCCGGTTGCCTTCAGCCCGGGTGAAGGTAGTGGTGTCGAGTTGCGCCAAACCTCCCATCGCCATGTCTCTCTCTGACTTGCCAGACTGCTGAGGCAATGGTGCTGTTCAGTCCAGGCGATCCCGATCAAGCTGCGTCCGTTTCTTTATCAAAGCGCCAAATTCAGCGAGCGAAAACGGCTTGGTGAGGCAGGGGACGCCGCTGTCGCGGAGGAACTGTTGCGTCCGCTCGTTGACGACGTCACCAGTGAGGAAGATGAAGCGACCCGCCGCGTGCGGGTGGTCTGTCCGCAAGCGTTCGAAGACCTGCTGGCCGTTAAGCCCCGGCATTTTCCAGTCGCAGACGATCAGGTCAAAGTGCGTTTGATCGATTCGACGGAGGCCCTCCTCGCCGTCGCGCGCCGTCTCCACGGTGAAACCACGGCGGACCAGGGTGGACTGAATCAGGTCGAGGACCGGTTCTTCGTCGTCAATGACCAGGATGCGTTTGCTGGCGCCCTCCAGCGAAAGCCGCGTGAAGGAGGTGTCCGCGGATGCCGCGCCCGTCGATGCTCCGGCTGCGTCGGTGACGATCGGCAGTTCGATGATGAAAGTGGCGCCTGCACCTCGCGCGCTCTCCACCCGGATGGTGCCGTCGTGTTCCTGGATGATGCCGTAGGAAAGGCTGAGGCCCAGACCTGTGCCTTTGCCGACCTCTTTCGTGGTGAAAAACGGATCAAAGATTCTCCGGACATTTTCCGGTGCAATGCCGGGGCCATTGTCGGCGAATGAAACGCGCAGTTTGTCTCCGACCTTTTCCGTTGTGACCTCCATTTGGCCGTCATGCCGAAAGTCTTCCACGGCCTGGCGCGCGTTGTTCAGGATGTTCAGGAACACCTGTTGAAGCTGGTTGGGGTCCACCAGGATGGACGGCAGAGTCGGGTCGAGCTTCCGGAGGATCTGAAGGTTACTGGTGCGAAACTCATATTGAACGAAGCTCAGCGTGTTTTCGAGCAGATCGTTCAGGCTGGAGAGTTTGCGTTCGGGACGGTGTTTCCGGGCAAAGCTCAGGAGGCTGCGCACGATCCTGTGACAGCGTCCCACCCCATCCGCGATGCGCCGAACATAGCCACGGTGCTCCTCGGTTAGATTTGCGTTTTGCAGCAACTCCGCGAACCCGATCACTGCGGTGAGCGGGTTGTTCAGTTCGTGCGTGACTCCGGCGACAAATTCCCCCACGCCAGCCAGCTTTTCGGTCTGGACGAGCTGCGCCTGCGTGGTCTTCAACCGTTCGACCGTCTGTTCGAGTTCCGCGCGCGATCTCTGCAGGTTCTCGGTCATCCGGTTGAACGCGGCCGCCAGTTCGCCAAACTCGTCGCTGGAGGCCGCTGGCACGCGGCGGGAGAAATCTCCGCGGCCAACGGCTTCGGCTCCGCTGCGCAACACGCGCAGCGGATGCGTCACGTGCCGCACCAGGATCCAGACCAGAGCAGAACCCAGCAAAATGCTGAAGACGCTGGCAATGGCGAGCCGGCGCTGGTTCGCGCGTAGTTCACGCCAGGCGTTTTCGGACGAATAAAGCAGCAGATAACCGAGCTTGTGTTCCCGGCTTAAGCCGACCAGCCGTCCTGCCAGCGCCATGAACCGCTCCTGGCCCAAGCGCACGGGCTCGATCTGGCGCCCCGCCGAGTCGTTCCCGTCCCCGGCCTCGAAGACGCGCCGAAACACCGGGATCAACCGCGGATCGGGTCCGGCCTCTCTCAACGTGGAGGCGGCCATCTTGCCGTCGGCGACGAAGACGATTTCACTATGCGTGAGCTGTTTAATCTCCCGCGCGAGCGACTGGCTCATCTCGTGTATCAACGAGAGCGCGCCCGCGTGTTCGCTCACCGACACCGGCAGGGAGACGACTTCCCACAAACTCCCCCCGGCGGTGACCGTGGCGATGTTGAGGCTTCCATTCAACGCCTGGGTGACGGACGGCGCGCAGGCCGGCTCCAGATCCGCCCACCTCGCCCCGCCTGCCTTCTGAGCGCCCACCGGTGATCGGCCCGTGCCGCCGGTGAACATCGCGGCGTCGGCGCCGAGTTCATCGAGGAGTTCCTCGAGCAGGAATTCGAGCGTTTTCGGATCATCACGCTGAAGGACCTGGCGCAGACGGCTGTCGGTGGCCAGGCTGGCGTAGCGGGACTTGAGATCGCGCGTGCGCGCCTCTTGATAGTAAGCGAACGCGGCGTCCGCCGTCTCGACGGCCTGGCGCGCCTGCGCGTGCAGTTGATGGACGAAATGACGATTGACCAGCCAGAACATGAACCCGACCAACGTCACCAGGATCAGGAACATCGGCAGCAGCACCTTGCCCTGAAATCGCAACCGCCATTGAGGCAATCGGCTTCTCATGAGGACGCTTCAATATTGCGGCAGACCCTTGATCCCCAGAACAAAGTCCACTTTAACCATGCCTTTTTCCGGCACCTTGACCTCCTTCACCTGTGAGGGCATTCGCTCATGCCATGCTTTGATGCGATACGCGCCCGGCGGCACGTTGGTGATCGTGAACGAGCCCTTCGCGTCCGTCGCGGTGAAATAGGGATTTTCAAGCACCAGGATCACACAGTGCATCTTGCTGTGGATGGAGCAAAACACATCAATTCGACCAGGCTTGTCGAACGTGACCTTCTTCACCTCGTTTTTATACAATCCCAGGTCGAACTGCTTCGCTTCCGAGAACGAGTAAACGTTGTGCAAAATTTCGTCCTGATTCGGCCAGGCAATAGTCGTTCCGATCACGACCGGCAACACGTGCGGTTTGAACGTGGCATCCTTCTGAGTCACCACCTCCAGCGGTTTCGCGGGTGGCGTCGGTTTCTCCGCCGTCGGCTGGTCCACGTAAACGACGAAGTCGCGCAACTGTGTGTAATCAACGCGCTCAACGAACTTGAACTTCCGGCTCTCGTACTTCCCGCCGCTGTCGGGCGCCGATTCGACGCCGGGTTTGCCTTCGGCACGCACAATGCCGGTGATATCGCCGGCGAACGCGGTCGCCGGCCCCATAGCCACGATGAAAACGAGCGTCAACGATTTCATAATTCAAAAACGCAGCGCCACTTCGGCAGCGACCAGGTCTTCGTGGTCGCGAGGTTTGCCGCCGAGTTCCTGTCCGCGGTTCAACGAGTATTCGACCTTGAAGACCAGGTCGCGGCTCCAGCGATAGCCCGCGCCGAGACTGAGCCGCCAGAGGCCCTCGGTTAGGTTGCCAAATAAACGCTGGCCAAAGTCGCCGGCGCCGACGAGTGGAAAACCGTCCGGCGCGAAAACCTGGCTCCAGCGCGCCGCGCCATAGAATTTTTCGTTCACGCCCTGAACGGCCTCGACGTAGTAGTAATGGACGTGGCGTCTGTGGTCGGTCGTCGGGTCGTTGTCATCAAATCGCAACCAGCCGCCGGCGGACTTCAAGTGGCCGCGCGGCCAGAGAAATTGCGCGTCGCCTTCCAGGAGTTCGACCTGGAATTTCGTCGTGGTTGCAGGAGCGCCGAGCTGGCGGATGAAACCGCCGCCGAACCACAGTTCTGAGAACTGGTCCTTCTGCACGTCGAGGTTGCCCGTGCGCATGGCGCTGGCGCTCAAGTGCAGCCACTTGGCCGGATCGTAACCAATCCTGCCCACGACCGCTTTGTCTGCGTCGCCGTCGCGCAACAGCGGATGTCCGCCGTTTTGCACCGCCAGGACGTACTGAAGCTGCTTCCACCTTCCGTAAAGTTCGACCCCTTCATCCACGCCCCAGAGATCGCTCAACGAATGTGAAATCAGCGGATTGTCGATCGCGTCCCGCGCGAGATATTCCTCGCCGAACGGGATGTCGATGCGACCGGCGCGCATGTTGAGCAACCGGTCCTGGCCCCAGAGCCTGGAGACGTTCTCAAAATCAACGTAGAGTTCGCCCAGTTCCAGGTATTCCTCGTCCTGTTCCCGGGTGATGAGATTCACCTCCGCAAAGAAATACACGTCCTTCCACACTTTCGCGTCGAGGAACAATTTCGCCTCGTCCACGCGGAACTCGGCGTTGGGGAACTGGCCTTGTGAGCCCTGGTGAAAAAAGGCCAATCCACCCTCGCCGCTCAGAACGACGTTTTCGGACGAAAGCCCGCGCGTGAGAAGGCCGGGTTGGGTGGACCGGTCGGAAGTTCCTGCATCGGTCGAGGCGGCTTGGGCATTTTCGCGGCGGCGTTCCAGGTCGTTCAATCGCTCGCTGAGGCGCCTGACTGCTTCCGACTGTTGCCGCAACTGTTCCTGCAACACACGATTTTGTTCCTGCAACTGCCGCAACTGCGTCGCCAGATCATTCGTGTCGGCGGCCATCAGGCCATTTGCCATTGCGCAGAGGCAAAACATCAGCGCAAAGGGCAGCGCCCGGCGCCGGGCTCGCGGGAGTGGAGTGCTCATCGGCGAACGCACGCGAACACTATCCAGGACCCTCCGATTGCGCCAAGTCATTTCTGCTGACGCCCTAATGGATAGAGCCTCCTGACGTCGGTTGCTACGGGAAAAAACTTCCTCGCCTTGCCCGCCGCTTGCGCCTATCGTCTGCGCCTGTTTTCGTGGGATTTTACGATTCAACGATTCAACGATTTAACGATTTAGCGATTTAACGGTTTAACGGTTCAACCATGACATCGTCCGAAATCCGCCAGTCGTTCCTCGACTTTTTCAAGTCGAAGCGACACACCATTGTGCCCTCGTCCAGCCTTCTGCCCGGTTCGCCGAACCTGCTGTTCACCAATGCGGGCATGAACCAGTTTGTCCCCATCTTCCTCGGTCAACGGAAACCGGACGTGGACAAATGGCCCGGCGCGATAGTGGGAGCCGACACTGTCGGGACGCGCGCGGCGGACACGCAGAAGTGCATCCGCGCCGGCGGCAAACATAACGACCTCGACGACGTCGGCCTCGACACCTATCACCACACCTTCTTCGAGATGCTCGGCAACTGGTCGTTTGGAGATTACTTCAAAAAGGAAGCGATTGAATGGGGCTGGGAACTGCTCACCAGGGTCTGGAAATTTCCCCCCAACCGTCTCTACGCCACAGTCTATAAACCCGGCGCGGGCGACCCGTCCGAGTTCGACCAGGAAGCATACAATCACTGGGCGCGGCTTTTTTCTGGCGCCGGTCTCGATCCGAAGGTCCACATCGTTTACGGCGACAAGAAGGATAATTTCTGGATGATGGGTGACACCGGCCCGTGCGGTCCGTGCTCGGAGATTCACGTGGACCTCACGCCCGCCGGCGACACGAAGGGCAGGCTCGTCAACCAAGGCGACGCGCGCTGCATCGAGATTTGGAACCTGGTCTTCATCCAGTTCAACGCAAACCCGGACGGCACCTTCACGCCGTTGCCCGCCCGGCACGTCGATACCGGCATGGGTTTCGAGCGCGTCACGAGCATTATTCAGGGAACAAAGGGATTCAAAGACTTCGCCAATGCGAAAATCTCGAACTACGAGACGGACATCTTCCGTCCGATCTTCGATGCGCTGGAAAAACTCTCCGGCAAGAAATACGGGAGCACGTTGCCACCCGCCGATCTCTCAACCATCAACCCTCAACAATCAACCGATGTAGCCTTCCGCGTCATCGCTGACCACATCCGCACGTTGAGCTTCGCGATTGCGGATGGCATCCAGCCGTCCAACGAAGGACGGGGATATGTCCTCCGCCGCATCCTGCGCCGCGCCGTGCGTTACGGCCGCACGCTCGGCTTCCACGAGCCGTTCTTTTATAAACTCGCGGACGTGCTAGCGCAGACAATGGGCGAGGTGTTCCCAGAAATCCGGGTGAAGAAGAAGCACGTGGAGGAAGTCATCCGCGCCGAAGAAGAGGCGTTTAACAAGACGTTGGACAGGGGGATTGTTTTGTTCGAAGAATGCGTGCGTTTAGTAGATCCAATCCTTCAGCTCCGGCATGCCGTCGCACCGTTGACTGCGGAGCTAAAGGAAATCGCTTCTGCAGAGTCTGGTCCGCTGCCTGTAAAGGCATTGGATTTGGGTCGGGAAATCGGCCAATGGATGCATCGCATTGACGGCGAACTTTTTCTCAATGTGGGGACAACCGAAGCGGAGATGGTTATGGGGGGATTTAAACTTGAAGCTGTCATCAAGGATTTGATGTCGCGTTCAGCGAACGCCCCGACTCTCAAATCAGGGAGGTTAGACGCACTGAGAAAACGTTTGGAAGACGTTGAGGAAGGTCTTGCTTCATTGCGTGCGTGGCGTCCACACGTGGTCCCGGGGAAAGTAGGTTTTCTTCTGTACGACACCTATGGCTTCCCGCTCGATCTCACCGAATTGATGGCGCGCGAACGCGGTTTAACCGTGGACAAGGAAGGTTTTGAAAAGTTGATGGAAGAACAGCGCGCCCGCGCCCGCGCCGCGCAGAAAAAACAAGTAATCGAATTGTCTGGAGAATATCCGCCGACGAAGTTTGTCGGTTACGAAAGTTTGGAAGCCGATTGTCGCGTCCTCGAATTCGTGAAACAAATCGGAAAGAGCGGTGGATCTGATGACTTTGCTGTCGTTGATGTCTGTCCGCTCTACGCAGAAATGGGTGGGCAGATTGGTGACACCGGCAAGCTTCGTGTTCCGAGCAGGGGTGCTGTAATTAGCGTCATAGAGACTGTTAAGCGCGGGAATGTCTATTATTTGAGGTTAGATCCGAAAGATTTTGCTCCGGTTCAAAGCACTCAGGGAGGCGCATGGATTAGTGTTGATGGCGAGCCCGCCCATTTGTCTGTTGATGCCTCGCGCCGCTTCGCCATCCAGCGCCACCACACCGTCACGCATTTATTCCACTGGGCGCTGCACGAAGTCGTCAGCGAGGATGCGACGCAGAAAGGCTCTTATGTCGGTCCGGACAAGCTGACCTTCGACTTCAACAGCGGTCCGCTCACCACTTCGCAAATCGGCGACATCGAGAAGCTCGTCAACGAACGCATCCTCGAAAACGCGGGCGTGAGCTGGATCGAAGTTCCCTACGCCGACGTGAAGTCGCGCAAGGACGTGCTGCAATTCTTCGGCGAAAAATACGGTGACACTGTCCGCGTCGTGCAGATCGGCGGCAAGCCGCAGGCGCTGGACGGTTATTCGATGGAGCTTTGCGGCGGCACGCACACGCGCGCGACCGGCGAGATCGGTCTGTTCCGCATCGTCGGCGAAAGCGCGATTGCGGCCGGCGTGCGTCGCATCGAAGCTGTCGCCGGCCTGCAAGCCTACGATTTGGCCAACCAACAACTCCGCCTCCTTCGCTCCGTGGCGGGACACGTCAATTCGCCCATTCAGGAGCTGGAGAAGAAAATCGAAGCCTTGCTCGCGCACCAGAAGGAATTGGAGAAGCAGGTGAAAATCGCTCAGCAGCGCAACGCGTCGAACGCCGCCAGCGAATTGCTGGGGCGTGCCCGGACGGTCAATGGCATTCCGTTGATCACGCACAACCTCGGCGATGCCGACGGCGATTTCCTTCAGGCGATCGCCGACGCGCTGAAGGGCCGGTTCAAAGGTGTCGTCGTTCTCGGCGGCGTTGCGAACAACGCTGTTGCTCTGGTCGCCACGGTATCACCCGAGTACACGGCGAAAGTTCAAGCGGGGAAAATCATCCAGACCATCGCTCCAATTGTGGGGGGCAAAGGCGGCGGCAAAGCCGACAACGCGCGCGGCGGCGGGAAAGACGCCAGCAAGCTGGATGAAGCGCTGGCGAAGGCGAAGAGTTTGCTTTGAACAATTGAAGGGCCACGCACTTCCCGCGATGTTGGACGACGGCAAGAGGAGTCCCTGCGTTCCGAGCGGAAAGCGTCCTACGACTCCCCTGGTTCGTCTTATTGTCTCAAGCGATAA
Organism: Verrucomicrobiota bacterium; assembly: GCA_003219345.1. Lineage (GTDB taxonomy): Bacteria > Verrucomicrobiota > Verrucomicrobiia > Limisphaerales > AV2 > AV2. The sequence goes on along the minus strand of QHOP01000103.1, from coordinate 8,992 downwards.
AACTTGGTTGCCGGGCCTGCCGACGGCTTGTAGGGCGAAGCGACGCCAAGCAAGTCGGTGAAGGAGCCGGTCACGTTGTCCGATTGTTGCAGCGTGCCGACGGACCACGTGATGGTCACCTGGCCGCCCGAGAGCGCGATTCCAAGCGGATGCGACCCGAAGATCGCGGTTGAGTAGTGTGCCGCGATCCGGCTGGGCGACAGCGCGACGTTATAGATGGCGACTTCATCGATTGAACCGGTGAAACTGTCCGCCCATCCGTTGCCGGTCGAACCGATGGCCCAATCACCAGCATCTACCGGCAGCGCACCGACGGCAGCGGCATTGGTCGCGACCGGTGCGCCGTTGCGGAAGAGCCTCCAGTTGGCGCCATCGTACGTGCCCGCCAGGTGTACCCAATTGGCACCTCCTAAATCACCCTCAGGAATCGGGTAACTCGCGCGATAAGTGTTGGTGCCGTTGGACGAGCCGACCGCGTAATTCGCTCCGCTTGCTTCGATTCGGAGGAAGACCTCGTTGCTGCTGAGCAACGAGCCGCTCAGCGTGAGGAGTGGATACGTGCTGAGGTCATAGACGGTTGGAGTGGGGGGCCCGTGTGAGATGATACGCGCCGGGTCGCCTTGGGTCGCGCCGGGTTTTATCCAGGCTTCCAAGGTTATCTGGCCGGAAATGTTCAGGCCTGTCGGGTTGTTCAGACTGGCCCACTGCTTGATGCCGTCGAGCGGGACTGCTTCGTTGGACGCCTCGAAACCAGCATACGCAGGCGACTGCGGCCCGGATGCCTGATTGGTGGTGAGAACCAGGTTTCCATCGGCGACATAGCCGAGAGTGCCGCTATTGGCCACCGGATAGAAAGCCGGATCGTTGAAGCGCAGGTACGTGGCCGGCATCAGTCTTTGTGTGCCCGCACCATCATAAGGAGCCGTCAGGACCAGCGTCTCGTAATTCGTGGCCGGGTGCGAATTGGTGCCGGTCTGGTAGTGGGCCAGGATCTGGTCCGGCGTCAACACGTAGTTGTTGTAAAAGGCGACTTCATCAATGTCCCCTTCGAATTCTTCTCCTCCACCTGAAGCCAGGTTATAGGAACCGACGGCAAAATCCGTCGGCGGCCTGCCGTCCTCGGTCGGATTGGTGTTTGCCGAGTAAGTGGCGGCAGTGTTCGTGGCTACTGCGAGACCGTCAACATACGCTGTCAAGATACCTTGCCACGCTACTCCGCCGTTGACAGCAGGACCCACATCGGTTTGTGGTTCCCAGGTAACTACCAACTGCTGCCATTCGCCCACGTTATAGGGAACGCCGGTCAGGACATCCTGGCCACCACTTCCACTGCCGGTGTACATCCGATTAGCGATGCCATTGGCCAGGCGATTGTTGACGGGAGACGGTCCCGGGTTCATTTGATCAGCGGTCGGTCTGAACCAACCTTCAAACGTGAAGGGAAGACTCGCGTCTGGGTTGTCAGCCGCGTTCCACGGTATATCGGCAAAAGTGCCTCCGCCATTCCGCCAGTGACCGCTAAACGCGCCGTCGTCGATCCTGCCTGCCAGCGCACTTTGGGCGGGGTGCCTCACCCCAGGGGCGTTGGTCGCCACGCCGCCATTGCGCAAATCGCCCAGGTTGATTGCGATATCCGGACCAGGGGCGATTTCATCGAGTCGCAAGTATTCAACCGGGTTGTCCGATTGGACGAGCGTTTGATAGGGGATGGAGCGGGCTGCGTTGGTTCCATTCTGGTAGTGGGCCAGGATTTGCGCGGGGCTCAGTTTATTGGTGTAGAATGCGAATTCGTCAACCGCGCCGAAGTAAGGGTTTGAGTTGGGCGACGCCGTATTATTGTATTGTCCCAGTGCCAATCCGGAAGGTCCGCTCACAGCTTCGCTCGGCGGATGGTCATCGGTGTTGGCCACGTAACCCGGAGCGGTTCCGCTGGCTCCGCCGGTCCAGGTATTCGTGTTCGCCGCCACGCCGTCAATGTACATCGTCAACGTTGCGTTCGTTACATTCACCGGATCGTAAACGACCACCACATGGGTCCACCTGCCAATCTGATAAGGAAGCTGGCTTGTAACATCCAGCGCGCCGGTGCCTCCGTTTTCGTTGTACATCCGGCAGTTCCATCCGACCCCTTCGTAGCCTCCTTTGCCGAAATAATCGAGGTTCGGTGCTCGCTGGAAGAAGACCCATCCTTGCCGGTTAACTCCCGAATAAGCATAACGGTTGTTGATTGGGCATTGCCCACCGTTGATCTGGTCGCTCGCTGGATAGAACCAGGCTTCCACGGTGAACGGATGGGTGTTCGTCGGGTTCAGGGCAGGGCTGTAAGGGATGATGGTTCTGGCGGAGGAATCGAAGAATTCAGAGCGATTCCCGTCGCCGGCGAGCGCCCCGGGAAAGGGATGCACCACCCCGGTGGACAGATCGTTGGTGGCATTGCCCGCCGCGCCCAAACCGCCGCTGTTCCTGTTGATGGCGGACCTGCCGGTGTCATCGTTGAATCGATAGTACGCTCGCGGGCCGTCGCTGAGGACCGTGGCTTGATAGTCGGCGCACTTTACAGAGACTGCCAGCAGCAGGAAGGCCGTGCAAACAAGCGGGTTCGTGAGGCGGCCAGAAACGGGAGGGACGGGCGGTTCTTGCGTTCTTTTCATAGCTTTGAGTTTGCGACACAGTCAGGGTTCTAGCTGCTCGCTTCCTGTTGAATCACGAGGGGCTGGCGGGCTCAGGGGTAACCCACGGTTCTATTGCCAATGCCTCCCTCGTTTTTCCAGCGGGGATGAAATCGACGCGTCGTTGTGCAGTGGTTGGCCACCTGTTTGAAGTGCCCCGGATTCTCGGAAGCATTTGTAACGCCGCGACTTTCCTCCGGTTAAAATCTCTTGTCAAGCACGGATCGGCTCTTCCTGCGAAAGGCGCGCTTCAATGGTGTCGGCGCCGTTCAACCCGGTGGTGAACGTGGTGGCGGCATTGCCTAGGCGGTACGGTTCGACAGCCTGTTTCCTCGCGTTGCTTGCGGGATGATTTGGATTGCCTCGACCACGGATTCTTCTAGTATGACTTGAGATATGCGTTCGCAACCCGGTCCGGCATTCGGTTTTCGAGCCTTTAACCATCAACCGCACAGGATCCTTATGTCACGAGCAAAATCATCATACGCCCTTCTGTTAGGCTTCCTGTTCGCCACCTCTCTGGCTGGCACGACTGAGAAACAGGATTTATCTCCACGGCCTGAGGAGCAGCAGCTCCCCCTCGCCATGCACTCGAAAATGAAAGACCGGCCGAAGATCACCGTCGGCTTGCGTGACGCGGACATCAACGGCGCCGACAGCCGCGCGTTGCAGGCGGCCATGGATTACATCGCTGGTCTGGGCGGAGGGGTCGTGGAAATCGGCGAGGGCGAATTTCTGATGAGCGATTCACTGCATCTGCGCTCGTTCGTCGACGTGCGCGGGACGAAGGGTAAAACCGTCCTCCGCAAAGCCAAAGCGGCTTCGTCACCGCTGGCGCTGGATGGCGATTACGGCGAGGAGCAGATCACGGTCGCCAACGCGGATGGCTTCAAGGTCGGCGACGGCGTCGCTATCTGGGACAGCAACTCCGGCGGCTTTCACACTACCGTGGCGCGCATCACCGGGCGAAATGGCAACACCTTTTCCATCGACCAGCCGCTGAACGCCGATTGCATGGTCGCCAACAAGGCCCAGGCCGCGACCGTCTTCCCGGTTGTCAGCGGCTACAACCTCGAAGGCGCGCGCGTGGAAGACCTCATCGTCGATGGGAACAAGGAGGAGAATGTCTATCTCGACGGCTGTCGTGGCGGCGGCATTTTTCTCTATCGCGGCTTTGGCACGGTCATCGAGAATTGCGTGGTTCGGAACTTCCACGGCGACGGCATCAGTTTCCAGCAGTCCAACGATGTGTTGGTGCAGCACTGCGTGAGCGAGGACAACGCCGGGCTGGGCCTCCATCCTGGGAGCGGCTCGCAACGGCCTGTGGTCCGCGAGTGCATTGCCCGCCGCAACGGCGAGGACGGACTCTACCTCTGCTGGCGTGTTCGGCACGGGCTGTTTGAGAAGAACATTCTGGAAAACAATGGTCGGTTTGGCATCTCGATCGGCCACAAGGACAGCGACAATCTTTTGGAAGACAACCAGGTTCGCTCGAATCATCAGGACGGCGTGTACTTCCGCAACGAATCCGAGGGCATGGCTGGACACCGCAATCGCCTCGAGAACAACCTGATTGAAAACAACGGCGACAACGGTGACGCCGCCGGCATTCGCGTGCGCGGCCAGACCAGAGGCCTGGTGTTCAAGAACAACATCATCCGCGACACCCGCCCGGTTGAAGCGCGCAAACAAGCCGTGGGGATTCGGATCGAAGAAGCAGCCGGCGAAGTCGTTCTGGAAGACAACAAGATCGAGGCCCGGACCCGCGTGGAGGATCAGAGGAAATCCAGGCCCTGATTCTAATTTGAAAACCCTGAAAACCCCATGCCGCCGGGACCTGTCGTGTTGTCGGTCGGAAACCAGAATCGTTTCGTTTTCTGGACCTGGTCGTACTGCTTTGTGTTCATCGTCTCGAGGTGAAGGTCACCCATCACCAGATGCCCGCGATTATTGTGACGGAACGCCAGACCCTGAGACACGAAGGCCGGACCGACCATGCCGGTGTAATCGTTCGTTGCCAGGTTCCCCTCCATAAATAAAAGTGTCTTGGAAGGCTCCAGAAACGCGGCTACGTCGGTCGCATGGCAGATCTCGCAATTCATCGCATAACTGTAATCCCTGAAATGATTCAGCCTGGCAAAACCACCCGGTGGCGAAGGTGTCGTGGTTGGCCGCTGCTTCGAGGCAAGTTGCAGTTTGTCCGTCGGGCAAAGGTACACCGGTTTGGATTTCAGGTAGGGATACAAACGGCCCGAAGTAAGATCGCCCGGTCTGGTATAAAGCCAGTCGCGGAAGGATGGAAGTTCTCCCCGCGCATCCAACGAGTAAACCGACGAAGCGATGCCAATCTGGCGAATGTTGTTCACACAGGACACGCCTCGCGCAGATTCCTTCCCCTGGCCAAGCGCCGGCAGCAACAGGCCGGCGAGGATCGCGATGATGGCGATAATGACGAGCAGCTCGATCAGCGTAAACGCCGGTTTAAGACCAGGCCACAGGCTTGCTGTACGCTCGGAAAGCTGACTTCGCATGGTTAACGACCTGTTGAATTGCGCGTAATTTAAGTCGCCATAGGCGAAAGGCAAGTGCGTTTGATGTGACGCACGTATTCCCCCGCAGTTACGGGACCACCCTCTCCCCATCCGATGGGGAGAGGGACAGGGTCAGGGGTCTTCGGAAATCTTGCAGGGTCGGGCTCGATGCGTGGTGGTGCCAAGTTGCGCGCTGGTGGCGCGTTACTATTCACCTTTCTTCACCTTCGTGTTTTCATCCTTGCTTTCCCGTTCGTTTGCGGCCGGTTTCCCTTTGATCGGCGTTCTTGCTTTAGCAGCGGGCTTGTTGGTTGTAGGCTGCACTGATTTCCTGACTGTGGCGGGTTTCTGCGGTTCAGATTTGACGTTCGGGCGCTCCAGCACGCGCCCTCTTGCGTTGCCCAAGGGTGGTTGTGTTCTGGACGGCCCAGGTTTTTCGGAGGGTTCCACCGCACCTGGTCCGCGGAGCTCGTTGTCTGGCTTCGCCGCGCGTGGTTGTCCTTGTTTCGGCACGCGCGGGCTGCTGTTGCGGTTCCTTCCGCGCTTCAGTCGGTCTTTCAACCTGACGCGGTTCATGCACCGGAATTGTATTGCCGGGAGCGGTCGCGGTGCGCGTCGATGGCGGGCCTCTTCGATCTATGGTTGACGGGATGTTCCGTTGCCGGGAGGCGACCTCCGTTTCCTCGCTGCGGCGCAGTTCCTGAACCGGGACCGCCTCAATCTTTCGCCCGCTCCTTCGCTCGATGATCTCCGGTCGGGGGCCTTCGTTGATCACGGTCTTGTTCACCACCTGGACCTTTGTGATGTTGACCGTCTGATTGATCACAGTGGTGTTATTCACGATCACCGTTGTGGAGCGGACAGGCTCCAGGAGTCGCTGCTCGCTCACAAAGACAAACGCGTGTGGGGCCAAGGCTGTCTCGCGAACTCCCACCCTGCCGCGTGTTCCGATCCTCGCGGACGGCGGCAACGGCGCCCAGCCGACGTATCCGGCTCCCTGCCGCCAGGAAACCCAGGCGGGCGCCCATTGCGTGTGTGGCACCCAGATCCAGCCAAACTCCACGCTCCAATCCCAGCGGCCATAGTGGTACGTGGCCCAACCCCATGGCTCATTGCTGGCCCAATACCAGCCAACGTCGGTTCGTTGCCAGTGACCGTCGCAGTAAGGGCGCCACCCGGTTTCCACTCGCGCGGGTTTCCAGCAACGTCCGTAAGATCCGACGATCACCCATGAACCATACGGGCTGAGCGGCTCATAGAAATCGTTTTCGGTCTGAATCACCACGACTGGAGGCTCCACTGGGGCCGCGGGAGTCTCCGGCGGAGGCGACGCATACACCGTTCGAGCGGGCTCCTGTTCGACGTAGGTCGTGCATCCTGTGAGCGCCAGTACCAGGGCGCTGCCGAGGGCGAACCCGACATTGCGTGTTGATCGTTTTGCTGTCTTCATGGAGGGCTCCCGCTTTGTTAACTTGGTTTATTTTACTACAGTATGAGACGCCGCCTCGGCGGCTTCATCCGGACCCGAGGCCTAGTGCTTGAGGCTCAATAAAATGCACATTGAAAGTGGATTAAGCATGACTTTGAGTCGTTGGTCTGACCCTTTGCGAATCAACAGCATCCCGATTTGGGCAGGAATGCTCCACGAGGCCACTTTGACGTTTAGTCACGAATTGTCGAGATGTTTTCACCTTGTCGGCGAGGAACTGGATTTGTGGAAACGTTGTGTTTGGGTCAGCGTCGATCACAGACAATGGCAGCAATTGAGGGAACCCCTGAAGCGGGTACGTCTCGAGCACGCGATGCCGGCGTGTCGGACAATTAGTCCGCCGTGACTGCACCGCGCAGCCTTTTCTTTTCGCTGTGGCGCGCTTTGTCGGCGAGGAGGCGCTCCTTCGCGCGGCGGGACCGTTTCCGTTTTTGGCGGCGGATTTTCTCGATGCGCGACCGTTCGGATTCCAGGAAGCCTTTCTGCATCCGCTCGATCTTGTCCAGCAACAGCCGCCGGGCCAGAAACCGATTCAACGCCTGTTGCCGCGTGGTCTGGCATTTCACGCGCAACCCGGTTGGCCGATGCAGCAGCATGACGCAGGAGGAGCTCTTGTTCACCTTCTGTCCGCCCGCGCCGCCCGAACGGACAAACATCTCCTCCAGATCGCTCTCGCGCACTTCCAACGCCCTCATCCGTTGCTCAAGCTGCGCCACTTTGTCCGGCGAAGGGGGAAACGAAGTCATCCCGCCAGCGTAGATAGTTTGTCGGCCGACTGCAAACAGGTCCTCACCGCGCCTTCCGATACAGAGCGGTCCAGCGAGGTGAGCTGATCCCGTACCGTTCGTCTTAACCCAAAAGGTTTTGGAGAATAATCATTGCTGTCCGGCGAACCTGCTCCGATTGACCTTCGAGAACCCGATATTGTTCGATCCAGCCGGTCTTGGGTTGGTTCCGTTCACGCCAGAGCGTTTTGAGGACACGCTCCGTGCGCTCCACCTGTTGCTGCGCCGCGGCGAAGGATTCACGTCCTTCCGGCAGGTCGGAAATGTTGCCTACGAAAAACCGGCTGATCCGTCGGTTGCTGAAAACGGCTTGCAACAACATGACCATCGTCTGTTCGTAGGCATACCAACGTTGTCGCAGCACCTCCTGCAAAAAACTGTGGCGAACCGCGAAGAATTCGGACCGGGGCCGCTCGGTGTATTGGCGGATTTCCCTGGCTTCTGAGGGAAACCAATTGTAGAGCAGCGCAAAGGTTCCATAGGTGTCGATGAGTTGCTTGGAGTTGCTGTGGTCGGTGGCAATCTCGCCGATGCAAATGTCCTGCTGCAGTTCCTCGCAAATTTCCGGCAGATCGTGCAGCCGGCTCAAGACTTCCTTGCCGACGGCCGTGCCATAATTGAAATCGCCGGGAATCAGCCAATACACGTCGTCGGGTCCGCCTTGTTCAAAAGCCGTTCCGAGTCCGGAGCACCACATCTGGCACGTATCCACGCACCAGGCGTCCAGAATGTCCGAGTGGCGGGCAATCGTGTTTTTTCTGAAATCGAAGAAGGCTTTATTTCCTTCCATGGCATAGTGCGTCTTGCGATCCACCACGGTGATCGGGCGCGCGTAAGTGTGCTTGTCCGCGTCCAGGCGGGCGATCAACTGATAAAGCTCCTCCAGGTCGGAGTAATGGCCCGGTTGCTTGAAGGGGTAAATCACGACCGGATGAATCTTGCCTGTTTGTCCTGTCCCGGTGGGTTGCTGCGATACTCCGCGCGCGGCTGCTTTGGTGGCTGGTGCAATTTTCTTCATAAGCTGACAACTGTTTGAGTGAAGCGAACTCCAAGCGCTGTTGCGCGCGCCGCCAAGACTGAACATCGTACAAACAAGGCCCCGGTCATTACGGTCGTCCGGGAACTCAGGAAGACTATGCCAACTCCGTTTGCTTTCACAACCTCAAATTGAGATCTTTGGGGGGCAGGGGCAGGGAACAGCTCCCGACGCGCTTAGCGTCTTCGGACCTGCAGTTCGCTTACGTCCGCGTCACGGTTCAAGGCGTTCCAGTCTGGAGCAGACGCTTGTGCGGCCGGCTTAGGTGTTGATTGAGAAACTCCACAACCTGCTGGTAGGTGCGCGCGGCGATGTCGGCGTTGCGCCTGTCGAAGCCGTGACCGCCGTCGCGAATGGTGATGAACTTGTGCGAGACGCCTTTGGCCGCGAGCTCCTTCGCCATTTGGACAGAGAGTTCATAAGGTACATCGGTGTCCTTGGTGCCGTGAATCAGCAGCGTCGGCGGAAATTCCGGCGTCACG
>QHOP01000356.1 GCA_003219345.1 Verrucomicrobiota bacterium | reverse complement strand
GCCGGTTTCCAGCCGCCGTAATCTGACACCCCGGCTTCGGGCGTAGTCGGAGAGATGATCGAGCATCAACTTGGCAAAACCCAAACCCCGAAACTGTGGACGGACGTACATCCGCTTGAGTTCGCCGTAGTCCGTCCTAAATAGTTGAATACCCCCGCAGCCGACGGGCGTGCCGTTGTCACGGACGAGAAAGAAGGCCACCCCTTGCGCGATCAACTTCTCGACACTGTAGCCATGACGACTTTCCCGCGGATAAAGCGTGGCCAGGTGTGCTTCAAGCTCGTCAATCAACGCTCTGGCGTCGGCGGTGTCGGGTCGTTCTGTGGTTATCGTGGCTTCCATATCTCGTTAGGCATCGTGGTCATTTGGTATAGAGCGCCAAGGTCGAAAACGCGGAATAAATCGTCGCACATGCCTGCAATACTCTCGATAGGAATTACCAAACCGTCGCTCCAATTGCGGTTCTTCAACGATTGGAATGTAAATCAGGTTCAATAACAGGAAACAAACTGCCCATATACCGTGTGAGCGTGAAAGCAGAACTAGCGCCTCGCCGAACAACAACAGGATGACACCGGAAATCATCGGATTGCGAACGAATTGATACGGTCCGCGCACTACGAATTTGCTTGGAGGGTCCCAGGGCGCCAAGGTGCCCTTCCCATCAGTCGCGAACCGCCGCAATGACGCAACGAACAGCAAAAGCCCTAAGCTCAGTAACGCAAAGCCAACCACTTGGAGTAACACGGAGCCGACCGAGCGACCAAGGGTAAGTGCCACCCCAAAGCGCTCAGCAATCCAAAATGGAACAAGAACAACGACCGTGAACGGGAGGATCGCAATTGCAAGCAAATGACGTAGTAGCGTGAACATGGTTTCTCGATGCCCCGGATGAGCTACCGCCGCCGTGAAACCACTGGCGTCAGCCTCGCCAGCGTCGGATAAACCCGGCGCGTCGGAAATCGAAGCGCGGGGGCGGCGGTTCGGTAGGCGTTCGGCCAGTTCTTCATCTTTCCAACGCTGTGGCATCTACGGGCTGAGCACGCATTTGAGCCCAACTCCAACTATAAAACCAATCACCAGCCGGAGACCTCATCAACGAATGAACGCCCTCGCCCTGCGTCTCACACGTGTATCTGCCATCTGCCCACGCGACAAACGGTCCTATCATCCGGTCGAGATTCGTGTTTAAAGATAGAAATACGTGTCCGTTCACCATCTTAGCAGTATACGTGAATGCACCCAATCGAGCCGACGACTGCGAAATCTGCTGCTGGGAACGACAGGACAACAAGCAAGCGAGAGGCAAGGCAAAGAACAGTCTTGTAACGATGGTGCGCATCTCATCTCGCAGCGACCGGCGCTGGCAGCGTGTGTCCGCCGAAGCTGATATGTTGTAAAAACAATAACTCATAAAACCGAGACGGTCTGCGCTGCAGCGCCTTGATAGACGGCGTCATTTGCGAGAGAGTAGCAAGCGAAAGCCGAAAAATACAAGCGCGGCACCAAACGCGCGCTCCAGCCAGGCCGATACACGCGACCTCCGAAACGACTTAATACCTCTCTGTGCCAAGAATGCGTATGACGACAGCACCACCGCATCCACGGCGATAGTCGTGAATACAAGAATTGCCAACTGCAAGGGAACGGAGCGATGCGGCTCAATAAACTGCGGCAGCAGAGCGGAAACAAAAAGCAATGCCTTCGGGTTAGTGAGCTGAATGAGCAATCCTTGAAGAAAAAGACCGTGATGTGCAGCGACGGAAACTACGGGTTGGGCGGCTCTCATCGCAGGGCTCCGGAACGAAGAAATGATAATGCGCACGCCGAGGTAGAACAAATAAATGGCTCCAAGCACGCGAAGAACGGCGAAAGCGGTGGTGGCGGTTGCCAGCAACGTGCCGAGACCGAGCGCGATGCAGACAAAGAACAGAAAATTGCCAAGCTGAATACCGGATATTCCAGCTAAACTTGACCGAAACCCGAAGCGCGTGGATTGCGCCATCGAACACATCACGGCTGGCCCGGGCGTCAACGCGACGAGCGACCAGGTCGTAAGATAGAGTAGAAAGATTTGGATGCTCATATCATTGGGTGTGTGCTCGCCGTCTAACTTCCAATATAGCCCCGGCGTTGGCTCTGGGCGCCTTGTTGGGCTCCGTCTTCAGGCTGCGGAGTGCGCAGATGATTGCATTCGCATCTGAGTAATCGCGAAAAACGTGCTGTATCCCAAGAGTCCGCAACTGTTCGATTCGACGGCCGATCCCAATCATCGGAATCCCGAGGATACCACACACTCGGACATCCCACGGAGCGTCGCCGAAATAGACCACGGACGATATCGAGAACCCAGCGCGAGCCGCTGCCAGTGGAATGATGTCCCTTCTTTGTGGAACATCGCTCGAGGAGGCGTGCGGAAAATCATCGAGAGAAATACCACAGCATCGAAGCTTGAACTTCGCAGTGGTGTCAAAACAGCCCGTGGCAATCGCGACAGAGCAAATCTCCTCCTTCTTGAGGCGCTCGATGAACTGAACTGCGCCAACTAGCGGAGCAAAGTCGCCGGGAAACTTCGGACACTCTTCTTCGAGCAACCGAAGAAACTCATCCTTGATCGCTGCAACCTTCGCAACTGCCGCCGGATCTCCGGCGAGCAGATCGAGGGCAATAGCGCTACTGGTCGGCTCTTCGCAGATCGTCCAATCTAGCGTCGCGAGCGACTTTCCAGTAACGCGCTCTATCGCTTTTGTGTAGCACGCGCCTTCAACTTCCTGCGTGTCGCAGATCGTCCCGTCATTATCGAATATCGCGAGCATGTTCATTTTTTGCCCAACCCCCCCAAGCTCAGCGACGGCGGCCACGGGGCGCGTCGATTGGAACAACAGCGCGGGGCCACCGTTCGCTGCACATGGTTAGGCCGCATTGTCATGGTCAAGAGTGAATAACTCTCTCTCGAAAAAATCGGGTGCAAGCAAGTCATCGGGCGTAATGCTTTTCATCAGCGCTGCGAGGCCTGCCGTGAAAGTCAGCAACCCGGCGACGATCCAGCGCCACTGGTTCCTCACACATGAGATGCTCCTGCGGTCACTCATCTCTTTTTTGTCTAAAAAAAAGCCGTCCTTTCTAAACGCACTTCAAATTTTATTTCACGCGACACACCGCCGACCATTGCTCTGGCCCCGAGTGACCGAGCGAGGATGGAATTCAACCCGCATACAGGGTCGGGCGAACGACAGTGCGACGCGGGCTGCCCAGCGCGTCCGCATTGGCAACTGATGCGGCCCGCCCGCGTTCGCTCCAGTGATTTTGGCGGCGTGCGGTTCATTGTGACTTACCCTCAGGAGCTGGCCTTTCAAGTTGACCTTTCACAATTTCGGGAAGGTTCACGGGGTTCGCGGCCACAATCCGGCCGTGTCGGTCAATGACGTATGCGGTCGGAATCGCATCGACATGGTAGGCCTTTATCGCGTCGGCTCCAACCCAGACGTTGTGCGTTTCGTTCCAACCATTTCTTTTCAAATCCGTGGTCGCTGCGTCTGCACTGTCTTCAACATTGGCGGCGATCAAGACCACCTTGCCATTCCAATGCCTACCGTTCAGCAGCCAAACCATTTCGATGTCCGGCGCTTTCATTCCATTCGTTAACAACACGCCATCTCCCCAGCCAGCCACCGCTTTCAGTTCGCCCCGCACAAAACTCACAACCCGAGCCTGAGAGTCATCTTCGCCGGCAGGAACTATTGTCAGACGCACCGTCGTTCCGAAAGCGCCTCGAAGTAAAGGAACCGCTTGGGCGAGCTTAACGCCTTGAAGCTGAACAGGAGCTTCCCTCTCCTGAGCGACTGCCAGAATTTTATCCCCGACATGTATGCTTTTTTGAGCCGCCGCTGGCGAGTCGGGGAGGATCCTTCTTACGACGATGTGTTGTCCGTCCACACCCAGAACGACACCAACGCCGGCAGTCTTGTCGCTTGGCACTTCAGCGGCATGGGCGGTAGCGGTAAGCCATAGAACCAAAGCGAGATATTTCAGCGTTCTCATAGCAGGGTATCGACCGAGTCAGCCGAACGAAAACGCTCAGCGATGCGCCGCTGAGAGCTCCGGATTGTAACCGAGAGGCGACCGGCGCATTCGCTGCTGCAAAAGTTAGCCCGTGACTTTGGAGGACTAAACTCAATCCGTGCATCAGGCGGCAATGTATCTAGTCGGGGCGAGTGGGTGCTCATGCGTGTCAAAGTGTCGATACGGTCTCCGCGATTTTTGATCGAATGCTCGCGCCGCTGCAAGACTGTGAAAGTGTCAGGCGCTATCCAATACTCATCCGTATCGTCGTCGCCCCAAAACTCCCAACGAAGTGTAAGGCGGTAAACGGGTCTGCCGCCTAACCTGTCCGTGGCAAGCTGCGCTGAATCGTAACGCCGAAACCCGCTGAAATCTCCCTCCTCAAGATGCAGCAAGCGGGGCATGTCAGGAAAAAGCCCAAACGAAAGAGCGACGCCCGAACCAATAATCGAATCCTTGCTGACGTTCGTCCGCACCGGCTGCCAACCGTAATACAAATTCAGGGAGTCGTAGCTGGACCAACCGCGACCGTCCCAATGGTAAACCAGCGAATACGGCCCAACACCATACGTGCGATCGGCGTCAATCTCCATCCGATAAGCCTGACCTCTCACGAACTGAATACGAAAACTTGTAAGTGTGACGTTCGTCTCTCCAGCCTCAATCTCGACCTCGCGAATCGTGCCAGAATCCTCAAAACTCTGACACGAGGGATAGGCGCTCGTCATGCGCTCAATGAGCCGTGCGCTATCCATCTGTGGAAGCGACCTGCAGCCAACAAGCAGCGTAGCAAACAATGCGAGGATGGAGAGACGCGCACTCACTCAACGCTACTGCTCAGGCACGGCGCGCGTCCGAACTGCCGCGACGGCCATTTAGGGCGGCTGGCCAAGAGGCAAAACGTTGTCCGTTCCCGAATTTTGTTTCTTCGGGTCTTCGGGTCTTCGGGTATTCGGGTCGAACTAATTGCCGGCTTCGAAAGCCTGACTCGATCCTGTCTTCTCGATAGACGTGGGTGAGTAAAAGTGTGGCAACCAATAGCATGTTGATAAGAACTGTTCATGACCCATTCACGTGATCGCCCGATGGTGGCGCTGCGTTATGAATGATCGCCGAGCCGAGGAAGTTCAACCACGACCCCTCGCGCGGTCCGGGTCGGACCCGGTCGGTTTTTTGACGCTGCGGATTGCCAACTCCAGCGTGCCCAAATCGAATGGACCCGTTCCTTCGGGCACGACAATCTCCTTCGTCAACTTGCCGAGCGACTTGCGGTCCCAGGGACCGCGCCCTGGCTCGGTGGGATTGACAGACAGTCGGTAGGTGCCGGGCGGCACGTTATCGGCCCGGAATGATCCGTCATCGCTGAACACCAGAATGTAAGCTCTTTGCCCGCGCTCACAATCGTGACCGGCTGCGGAAGTCCAGAATTCCTTCGACCGCCGCGCGTAGTCTTCCCAAGCCTTTCGCCGGTCCGCTTCCGACGAAAACTGTTTGGTGTCAGGTCGGTCGTTGTCCGGGTCGCCCGGCAGCTTCAAAGTGAGCGAGTGAACGTCGCGCTTCCAGTCCACTTCATTCGTGCCCCCGCCCGTCAGCCGAATCCTGCCTGACACGGAGCGACCGGTGCTGCCGATGATGACTTCGGTCGTCTCGCCAGGCTTGACGATGATGTGAAACCCGTGGCTCAACGGCATTGTCCCCGGCTCATCGTTGAAGTGATATTGCAAATAGATTTTCCGTTCACCGGGTGGCACCTGTTCGATAACAAAATTGCCGCCGGCGTCGGGGCGGGTGTTGAGATAAAGCCCAAGAGCCGGGAATTGGCGGGCGCCGTCGCCGTAGCGCCAAAATACATTGTGCAGCGCGATGGTCTGATTGGCTTCCACCCCGGCGCCGACACGAAGGACGCCCTTCACCCGGCCCCAGGGTTGCAGCACGATCTTTCCAGTTCTCGGCCGCGTCGGCGGCTTTGATCTCGGCATAGCCGTTTTTGTGCACAACAAACACCGTGTGCGGATCGAGACACGGCGCAAACTCGAACCGGCCGGCGTCGTCGGTCACTGCTCTTGGAGGGTGGTAAATGTCCGCCCTAAATTCGCCGGGCTTGTCCATATAAGCGCCTTCAGAGGAGTCCACCAGCAGCACGGTCGCGCCGGCCACGGGCTGTCCGTTGGGCAAAGTCACCACGCCACTGATGCCTTTGCCGCGCTTGAGTTCGAATGTGAAGGCGCCCGACTTGGCGAACGGAGGTGAAGCCTTCGGCAAGTAACCTTCGGCTTCTATCAACACTTTGCTCGTCTGATCGGACGGTCGAAATGAGAAATGGCCGTTAACGCCGGTCCGGGCGGTTTGGCGTTCCCAGCGAATCTGATCGCCGGGGCCGTAGCTGTAGCCGTAGCTGCGGCCCTCGATGAAAGGGTCAGAGTCACTTCGTCCCCGCAGGCGGTAAGGTCCCAATGGCGGAGCAAATCAAATCCCGGCTTGGAAACTGAACAACGAACAGTTCCTTCGGGCGCTGATTCCCATTGGAAGCGGCCTAGCTCATCCGTCTCTGCTCTCCAATTGAACCAGGGCCGCCCGTTCCAGGACCAGACGGCAATGGAAGCGCCCTTGACCGGCTTCGTTTCCTGGTCCACGACTCGTCCCCGCAGCATCATTCCTTTTTTCAGCGCGACGCGCAGTGGTTTCATATCCGGGTCGATCTTCAAGTCGCTCAGATATGGCGCGAACCCGGTCGCTTCGACCAGAAGAGACCCCTCACCCGGTTCGAGGGCGCGGAAGCGGAATCGGCCATCGCCGGCGATCGCGAACGTCTTTTGAGACTCGCTGGACCGGGCGCCGAAGGCGAGGGTGACCTCCGCGTTGGCCAGCAGTTTGCCCGTTTCATCAGTGACGGTGCCTTCGACCTCCAGACCAGCGGCCAATTCCATAACCGCCGTGCGGGCGAGCAAATCTTCTGCGGCGACGACGTAAGGAGTGCCGCTGTCGGAAGGCGCCTGATCGTACTCTGCGGTGACAAAATTTGAGTGGGACAGGCTGAAGGTCAGTTTCGTGAAGTTTGTGGGAACGCAACTCGCCGACCATCGGCCATCGCGGTCGGTGAACAGGGGCGCGCTCTCGGCCAGGTAGAACTCGCCGGCGAGGTCTCTGGCAACGCTGTTGATGAGAATCTGCGCGCCGGCGACAGGCTTGCCCTCGGTGTCGCGCACCGTGCCGCCGATGTTCGTCCCGCGCTGCAGCTTCACGGTCAATTCCGCGGGAAACCCATTGGAGGCGGGGGAGGTCGAGCGAATCGGCAAATGCTCGCGCGCGCCGACTTGAAGTTGGAGCAAGCTCAGCCGGTTTGGCGGATAATCGATGTCCACCCGTCCTTCGGCGTCCGATGTGTAACTGCCCCATTGCATCATTCCGTTTTGATCTTTCGCCATCGCTTTCACAACCACGCCGGCCAGAGGCTTGCCATCAGCGGTGTCCACAAGGCGGACGGTCATCTCCTTGCGCCACACTGATTCATTCGTCTCCTGGGCGGCGGCTGTGAGGTCGGAATCCTTTCCCGCAGGCGTTGCGCCGGATTCATCCACACTGATCGCAACCAGCGCGTACATCGCCTCGCTGAAAAAAGTAACGATGTCCAGCGTCTTGATTTCTTCGTCCGGCAATGGACCCATGAACGACGTGCGGAACAAGCGCAAGCTTGCGTCTTGAAGATCGGATTCCTGGCTCGTGCCTGTCCAAGCCACTTGAGCCGTTGGCATAATGCAACACGACTTTGGCCACGGGCGTGCGGTCTTCCACCGCTCCGCCTGTAGCGTGCAACAAGTGAATGCGAGACGCTTTTCGGCCGACAGGGATGCCCATGATCCGAGTTGGGCGGAAGTTTCGATTGCGCGCGAACTGCATCCCGGTGACCTCCAATCGGCCGCCGATTTGGAATGGCACGTCCCGCAGAATCTGGAGGCCGCGTGGAAGCGCGGCCCACGATTTTTCCGGGTCAAGGTCACTCCAGATTTGTTGGTAAAAGCCGCTGAGATCAAGAGGAACAACCGCTCCTGCCTTCTTCTGTTCGTCCGCGAGCGACGCCGGAAAGATCAACACCGCCAAATTCACCAAAACCAGGACAACGACGAAGGAATTCGGCTTCTTTCGCCAACGAATGCTGTTCGGAAGCGCTTTCATAAGACATCGCTCCTCGTCGCCCACGTTCGGGGTCAGGCCAGACCCCGAATGCGTCGCGCCACCCATTCCAGGGTCAGCAACCCCACAATGGCGCAGAGCCAAACCCAGGTGTCCCATAACGGTTGATGCCGATATTCAATCGATGCCGGCGTCGCGCCGCCCAGCGAAGCTTCAATGGTCTGCGGTTCGCTCATTTGCGGGTTAAGAACCTGCCCGCCGGACCAGTGCGAGATTTCCGCCAGCCACTGGGGCCGAGCGCGAATGTCGGCCATCTCCCAATCGATGTCTTCGCAAACCAGCAACTGTTGCGCATCCCGAATCGCTCCGTTTTTGGGCGTCGCCACGGCACGCACGGTGTAATTGCCGGCGACCGCCGGTTTGAGCACCGCTTCGTAAGTGCGCGAAACGTCGTGGTACGTCGCCTTGACGTTTTGAACCTCCTGGCCCGCACGGGCCAGGGAAACGGCGACTTCGGCATCAGTCGCGATTCGGCCTTCGTTATCGAACACCTCGACATGCGTTGTGACGTCGCGGCCGGGGGCGCAATGATTTGCGGTTAGATTCAGGCTGATCGAAGTGGCTTCGCGTTCGAGTTTGTGGGCCGCCAACCAACGCACCGCGTTCACCCAGAATCGCTGGAAATAGCGAGAATCGCAGTTCACCTCCGTGAGCGGCAGACTTGGATTGATCGGCTCGCCCCAAATGGTTTCGAACAATTCGCCCCACCAGTAGGTCGTGTCCGAAGTGAAGGCAAGCGCGCGTCCCTTGCCGACCTCCTGCGCCGCCAGGATGACCGCCGGCCCGTGGGCCGTTCGTATGCTTGGATGCTCCAGCAACACGATGGCGCCCGGCTTCGCCCGATCCACGCGGTTGAACCCTCGCAACTGAGGGAATTTCGTCGTCCAGATCGCCTGATTCTCCGCATCGGTTGCACCCAGATGGAGCAGGGGATGACTCCAGGCTGCGGGCGGAATAACCGGCTTGAAAGTGGATTGCGTCAAGTCCCGTTCCTGTTCCATGGCCACCGGAATGATGCGATCGATTATGGTCCGCTCGTAGCCACCCGATCCATAGGCCGTGTGGCCGCCGATCATCACGAATCCGCCGCCGAATTCGGTAACGAAGCGCGCGGCATTCTCCAACTGTTGCGGCGAGAAAACTTCCTTCGGAATATCGCTGTTAATGATCACGTCATATTTGAGCAACTCCTCAAGGGTCTTCGGGAAGCCCTGCGTCGGGTGTTGGACGCGGTAAATCTTGTATCCGGATTTCGGGTCCACGAAGGCCACTTGAGTGTTCAGCGCCGGCGGGGCGCCGAATTGTTCGCAGTAGAGGGTCTTGACGGAGATGCCTGGGGTGGCTTCGACCGCGTTTTTCAGATAAAGCGGCAGCGGTTTTCCTGAGTCGGTTGTGGTCGAGGCGAGTGGGCTCCCATAAGCGCCGGAGCCTTCCATGTAAACCACGCGAAGCGGTCGGTCCGTCACCGCCACTCCGAACTCCTCTTGGTTGTTGAGCTGAAGCCGTTCTCCCGGTTGGGGCGGAATCTCTATCTTGTATGTCTGAAAGCCGACGGCTGCCGGGGCGAACTCCAGGTCCACAAGCTGGCGTTCGCCGGCCAATGCGGCCCTTGTTTCAACCACGGTCTTGCCGTCCTTGGTCAGCCGGAGCGGCAAAGTTTTGCCAGCAAACCCCGGCGCGCGCAAGGTCACGGTTGCTTTTGCCAGGGACTGAAGCGGGACCGGACTTTTGATGCGCACGGCGTCCACGATGATGTCCGGAGGTTCATTGGTTCGACCCAGCAGCACGGTGTGGATCGGGATTTTCTTCTGCGCGTACGCCCTGGCGATGGGCTCTGGCGACTTCAGCGAGTTGTCAGCGCCATCCGACAGCAACACCACGCTCGCGGGCGGGTTGGCAGCCGATTGGGTCAGCAGCGCTTCCAACGCATCGGCCGTGGCGGTGACCGAGCCGGTGGCCGTGGCCGCTTCGGGCGCCGGCAGCGCGACCAGGTTGCTGCTGAAGCCGAACACCTGAACCGCGAAGTTGGCCGGCACGGCAAGTCTTTGTTTTATCCAGGCCCTCGCCGAGTCGATGCGGGTTTGCGCGTCCTCTTTCCAATTCATGCTGCGTGAAGTGTCGAGCAGCACGGCGACGTAGCTGGGGCGGAAATGTTTTACTTCGCGGACCCGCTGCGGGTCCAGCAGGCACACGATCACCACGGCGATGGTGACACAGCGCAAAGCAAAAAGAAGCCAGCGCTGCTTCTGGTTGGCTTGCCCGCGCGCGGCCCGGTAACTCCAATAGAGCAATCCGGCAACCGCCAGGCCGCCGGCCAGCAGCCAGGGCAAGCCCGGTTGGTAGGTAAATTCAATCATGCTTAAAGGTCGTCATTGCCAAAGCCGTTCCCGTGTTCCGACACTGATCCGGGTTGTGTTCTGCTTTGCCGTTTATTCTTCGTACGAAAGCTTGCGCAAGTATTCCGCAATCCATTTTTCGTATTCTTTCGGGTATTCTTCCGCGGCCAGGTCGGTCGCGCGCGGATTGTCCTGATACAGAACTTCGAGCGCCGAGATAAGCCTGGTCAGGCCGGAAAGGCCAAAACCGCCTTCAATGCCGGCGGAGTGGAAATTGCGCTCGACCGTATATTGAGCGGCCTGATCCAGGTGGGCGGCAATTTCACGCATGTCGCGCGAGTACCGATTACTGACGCGGGGGTCCTTGCCAGACAGTTCCCGCAATTTGGAAGCCAATTCGTTGGCTTCGTCACCGAGTTGTTTCTGATCCGGACCGGACTGGGTGAGGGATTCATTGTCCTGTTTTTCTCCTTCGCCGTTCCGGGCCTCCCTCCGTTCGCCATCGTTGGGCTGACCTCCTTCAGCGCGCGCCGGTTCATTTGGGTGGCCTTGCCTCGGTCGCCCGCCCTGGCCGGGACGCGCTCCGTTTTTCTTGTCCTGGCTGGCCGCTGTTTTCTCGCTGTCCTGTTGCGGGCTATTCGGGTCCTGGGCCGCGCGGTATAAATCGTTCAACTTGGCCTGCGCCTGGGCCAAACGCTTGGCCTGATTGATGAGGGTGGAGAGTTGTTCTTCGCGCTGCTTTTTCTGGCTCTCCTTCAATTTCTCGATCGCTTCGAGCACGATCTTGATGCAATTACCCTGGCCACGGCACATACCGGCCTCCAGTTCAGGCAGCAACCGTGTCGCCTGGTACAGGTGCTCCAGCGTCTCGTCCTCAGCGCGCAACGCCGCCGGGCGCCGGAGGCTGTCGAGCGCCTTCGTTGCGCCGTCCATGGACGTGATTGCGGCCGCGAACTCCGATCGCGCTTCGGGCGGCGAATCCGGGAACCGTGACTCGATTTCGTTTTCTTTCACGACGGTTGTCGCGGCGATGATCTGTTTTTGGGTCTCCAGCAGGTTGATCTTTTGACCGTTGCCTCCGTTGCACTGGGATAACGCCTTTTCTTTGGTGGTGTATTCAATGAAATAGACCGGTGACTTCCCGATTCCCGGTCCATCCAGCGTGTTGTTGTCGGCTGCTTCGGCGTGATAAGCAACCAGTTCGTATTCCTTCAACTGGAGAGGCGACAAATCAATCTCGGCAGTCGCGGTGACGTCTTTGTCGTTGGCGCCTTGTTTGACACAGACGATAGACTGCTCGGTCTGGTTTACCTTGTGGAAAATCAGTTTGACTTCGCCAACTCCAAAATCATCGGCAACGGAAATCTTCAGCGGGATTTTGTTGGTGGCGTCGGCCCGAATATCCATGCCGGGGCTGAAAACCTGCACATCCGGCGGTTCATCGGGCAGTACAGTGAGGTGATAGGGCTTTTCATTGCCGCTTTTGCGCCCTTTCTTGTCGGTCAGTTCGATCCAGTAATAAGCGTCTTTCCTGGCGGTGAAAGACGTCGTCCACTCGTCCTTTTCATTCCGCTTCAGTTCAATACCCGGCTGATTGGCGAAGCGCAATCGCGCCGTGTCGATCTGACCTGACGCAGTGACTCGGAAAGTCAAATGGCTTCCCCGCACGACGCTCGGATTCGGCGTCCTTTCCTCAACCGATTTTTGTTTGGTGTAAGCGGGGTAATCCACCTGGATGGCCAAATGTTTGATCTCCGGCGGTATGAAGGTGGTGATTTCGTAGTCGGGCGAAACGACATCGTTTGCCGCGACGCGATACTGGATCGTGCCGCGCAAATTTTTCAGCGGATGAACGTAGGTCCCCTGGTCGGGCATGGTCAACGAGGCCTGTTGCCAGTGAGGATTGTTCCCGGTCCGCCAATACAGTTGGGGATGCTTCGGCGGTCGTCCTTTAAACCGGGTGGTGATCTCTTGATCGCGGCCTTCCGGAATCTCCACGTTGCCCGGTTCGACCTCAATCCGGGTATAGGCCGCCGGCGTCCACGGCCAAAGCGAACGCCGCAATGCGACCCAACCCGCCGGCGCGATGGCCAGGAAAACAACCATGACCGCGAGCGCCCCGGCCAATACACTTGCAGTCTGAACCATCTGTGTCCGATACCACCGGGTTTCGATCAGCAAGAGTTTTTTGGCGGCCTGTTCCTGCAGCGCGTCAACCAACTCCGGTTCGTAGTCCTGCGTCGCCGAGCGTTCGCCGGTCAGATATTCCGCGGCCGTCGAAACGACGCAGCCCAACTCAGGCCGCCTTGCCTCCAGCTCCAGCGCCGCCGCCTTCAAGTTGGCCGGGCGACGGATCAAGCGCCACAATCGGGTCGCCCAAAACACGCCCAGCCCCGTCAGCAAGGCGGCATTGGCTGCCCGCGCCGGCCACGGGAGGAGCAGCCAGTAATCCAGCAGCGCCACGGTCAGCAGAACGAACAGCGCCGCCGCGGCGATGTTGATCGTCCACGTGAGGCGCGCGGTGCGATTCTTTGCGCGACGAATCGTCTCCAAACGATCGGCATTGTATTGGGAATGTTTGTTCATTGAGGTCTCCTTTCGCTGCCTTTCCGGCACTTTGTCGTTCCGCTTCGACCCGTTCCTATAGCCGGCCAACGCCGCCGGGCAAGCCCGTTTCCTGTTTTTCCAGTCATGGCTCCGTGATTTAAAGAATCGACGCTCATGCGAATGTCCGGTTGGCCAGGAGCGACTCGAAGAGCAGCAGGACCAGGCCTGCGCCCAA
Source organism: Verrucomicrobiota bacterium (assembly GCA_003219345.1). Lineage (GTDB taxonomy): Bacteria > Verrucomicrobiota > Verrucomicrobiia > Limisphaerales > AV2 > AV2. The sequence goes on along the minus strand of QHOP01000356.1, from coordinate 281 downwards.
CAGAACGCGCCACAACTCACGATTGGTCGGGTCGAGAAATCCGATGAGCGAGCTTGTCTTTGACGGTTCGTCTGCGCGCGCGATCTGCTGTTGGACCTGAGCAGGATTCAGCGACTTCAAGTCGGATTCCGATGCCGGGAGGTTGACCGCCACGGGACGCACCTGGCGACCCGCGGCGTCGCGCACCGAATAGAGCCCTGGTTGGCCGGGCGTCACAACGATTCGACCCTGAACGTCCGATGTGGCGGCCAGCTCGATCCCGTTAGGTTCGCGCCATTTCA
>QHOP01000355.1 GCA_003219345.1 Verrucomicrobiota bacterium | reverse complement strand
GCGTGGCCAGTGTCTTGAGATCAACGATGCTCGCTTTGTTTTCCCGGCCGTTGCTGGTCACTCCGCGCTGAAGCTCGGGCGCGGGGGCAAGACCGTGAACGCCCGGGGTGTCGGCTATCTCGCCGGCGATTTCTTCCTTATCGAGGTCAATCACGACGACCTTCGTGGCGTGGCTGACGTATAGGCGGCGGTTCGCTTCATCCACGGACAGGTAATCCCAACTGCCCTCACCGCCAACGGGGATTTCCTTTAAGAAATGGTAAGAGCCGCCCGCCCGGCAAAGCAAGGCGCAGGCCGTGTTCAAAAAACAGACCGCGATAACACCAAGGAACTGTGTATGATTTATTTGCATGTATGTGAGTGGTGTGTTTGCTTTTTCCGCCGACAGTCTTTGCCCAGCCATTTCGCTACTTCGCCTCTTTTTTCTTTTCTTTTTTCTGGTCGGCTGGCGTTTCCTTTTCCAAGGACACAACTTCGCCTGTTATTGCGTTTACCTGCACCTCGGTGATGTCTTTGGAGTGGGGCGTGGCGATGTCAAACGACCAGACCAGTTTCCCGTTCTCCTCTTCCAATTCCGCTTCCTTGATTTTGCCATGAGGCACCTTCGCCAAAGCGATCTTTCCAGCCTCTTTCTTGCTGATTTTCGCCTTGGCTTCGAGCTTCGACTTTTTGTCTTTGGCCAGCAAAGGCGCATCCAGAAGTCCGATGGCAAGGACGCAGGTGAACAAACAAGGGAGTATGGTTTTTAATTTCATAGATGTTTTTTAATTCACTTTTGGATTTAAGATTTAGAGATTTAGATTCAACACTTTCGCCAGGATAGCAAGCACAGGATTGGGTTCAGATTTTGTCCTCCACCTCCTCATGCTCAATCGGGTTTGTGGGACTTTTCGAACTCAGCAACATAACGTTTCATCCCAATTTCCAACGGTGACATTCCGTATTCCTTGGCCTCCAGTAACGCTTGCTTGCTCGTCCATTTGTCATGCCGAATACGATAACAGGCGATGATGGTGCCAGTGCGATCGGCACCATGCTGGCAGTGTACGAAGACCGGGTAGGAGCCAGCCTCAATAATCGAGAGGATCTTTGTAACCTGTTCGTCTGTCGGCTGGCCGATCCCGCTCATCGGGACATTGGTGTAAGTGATACCCACATCTCGCGCTTCTGCTTCCTCTGCCGACCAAACATCGTTGGTCATCCGCAGATTGATAATGGTTCCAACACCCAAACGGGCGAGCGACTTAATGCCATCACCATTCGGCTGGGCACCCCGATAGAGACGATTATTGACCCTGGCAAAATTGGTAATCCCCGGCACCGTTAGATGAGCATCTTGTCCGCTCACCAGGTCGAACGACGCGATTAACGATGAAACGATCAGGGAAGGCAGAATGTTTCTTCTCACATCAGTGAATAAGCAGAAAAGAGTTCGATTCACAGTAGCTGGATTAACAGATTGGCTTCTAATCATCAAGATTGTTGATAACCTTAGGGCGCTGGTCACGGCGACTGGAAGGTGAATTGAACGAGTTTCTTGATCGCGGCTTATTCGAAGATGGCGTCGAACATGGCAGACAGTTCGCTTGTCCTGGATACCGACAGCGGGCAGTGTCTCTGAGTCAGGTGCAAACCGAAAGAGTCTCAGACACATGATCAAGAAAGCTGAATCTGCAAAAACTGAACGCGGTGGGGTGAAGGCGCCCCCGCGCGTCAGGAGGCCAATCGAGCACGTGGTACTCATCATCAAGGAAAACCACTGCTTCGACAATTACTTTGGCGCGTTTACCGGAGCAAATGGAATTACTATGCCGCGCGCGCAGAATCCGCCAACGCAAGATCCGAACCACCGCCACGACGCGTGGTTGACACGCAAGGCCACAGCAGTCCGCGAACAATTCATTTCGCAAGACATCCCCTCGTACTTCGCGTACGCTCGACAATTTACACTCTGCGACAATTATTTCACCGATGTAGCGGGCCCTTCCACACCCAACCACTTGATGCTCATCACCGCCGACTCGCCGATTATTGAAAACCCTCCTCGGTATAGACATCCTGTTGGCGCTCCGCTTTTCAAATTGCCGTCGCTGCCGATGAGCTTGGAAAGCGCGAAACTGACTTGGGGCAACTACGGTGGCTACGCTTTCGATTTTATCCAAGACCTACACGCGCGCCAACAGTTTAAGTCCGAACAGTTCAGCATCGATGCCAGCGCGGGAAAGCTTCCAAACGTCTCGTGGGTGTATGCGGGACCAAGTCAACGCCATTATCAAAGGTGGGCTTTGGGCCAACAGCGTGATCTTCATCACTTGGGACGACTGGGGCGGCTGGTTCGACCATGTCGATCCGCCGAACGTGGAACCCTGGACGGACGGCACGCAGTTCCGCTACGGCTCTCGCGTGGGTTGCCTGGTTCTTAGTCCGTATGCCAAGCGCGGCTACATTTCGAAAGCTCTTCATTCGCACGTCAGCCTCCTGAAATTCTGCGAAACCACATTCGGATTGTCGGCGCTAACCAAACGCGATGCAGCGGCCGACGACATGTCAGATTGTTTCGATTTCCAACAGCCGCCTGCGCCTCCGCCAGCGAGCCACCCTGCGTAACCGAAGCGTGTCGCCTCAAAGTTTCGCGGATAGTGTACTGGCTGCCGACGTAATGACAACCATTGATCAAGCTGCAGCCCTTGTTTTGGATTGCTCAAATTTCTGTTTTGATCGTGCAGCGACAGGTGGTGCGCGATTGAACCTAGAGGCGAGGGCCTTGGCGGCGGGGTCCGGGGTCAAGATGTGGAGCGCAGGGGGGAGAAGGGGCGAGCAATACGTTGAGCGCAGCGGACGCCGGACACCGACGCCATATAATCGTCCTCGGTCTCATCGCGCTGCTACGGCGACTGTTGGCATGCTGTTTAGGCGGTTGAATTGAGAGCGATTAGCTCTGCGGAATTGTTCCGTCCGGTGCCGATGATATTGATCGGGTGTTATCGCTTCGGTTGGGATGTTGGCGAAGGAAGCGGAGCGTTTCCGAAGGAGGGAGGGCCGGGTACGTAGGAAGTAGCGGAGCGCCGGAGCCAAGGTCCCAACGGAACGGTGCGCGTCTGCGCAATATAATCCGCTCGTGACGAGCGCGCGGTTGCGTGGTGGAACGGGCGTGGTCGAGAGGGAGATGGGGGCCGACCGGAAGCCCGTGGAGCCAAGCAACCGCGCGTTGGTCACGGCGCCGAGATGCTTCGCGATTCGTTTTCATGAGTTGCAGCTGCTGAGGCTAATGGTCATCCTATCTCTTTTGTATTTCCGGGGCTTCTTCATAAGGCGCTTCATTCCATACTCAGGTCTATTCGCTTTCACCGCGGTCGTTTTAACTCGTCGCATCCAGGACGAATTGTCGTGAATTGTCCTGAACGCTCCTTGAAATGCGGCGCGACAACGCAGATTGCTGCTGACAACTTGATGATGTGTCGCTGGCGCGTCCGTGGTAGGGCGTGATGCGCCATTGGCGTGTCAGTGGCCTGTCGGTGACGCACCAATGGCGCGTCGTGAAGCGTCCTCGATCACCAGTGACCATTCATGGCACGCCATTGAAAGGTCGCGACAATTCAGTGGCACGTCAGTGAAACATGATGACCGAACGTCTGAGCGGGGTAGGGCGTGCCTTCTGTTAAACTGATCTGGATGAATTTCCATTTTGGTCGGCAGCCATTCTGCGTTTTTGCGTCTCTTGCAATGTGACAGGATGCGCTCAAGGCTCTTCAAAACCCAGGCGCGATGCTTCCTGTTCAGCTTCCTCCTTCGTTTGCGCGAGATGCACCAGATGATAGTTCGCAATGGATCACCTTTGACCCTGGCGAACTCGCGGTCGCGATAATAGATGCCCAAAGTTCGGTGTCAGTGTTGGATTCGATGGCCGTTTTCGTGCCGGCCATTCAAGCACGCAGGCCCGAACAAGATTGTGACTGTGAGTCACAATCTCTTCCTCAAGACCTGATAGACTTTTTTTTCGTGGTTACAGCAAAAACACAATACAGTTTGAAAAGCGCCAAGCACTACTTCCACGAACACTTGTCGGTCGGCGATTATTACCAGGAAGGGCAGAGGAGTGGGCGCGGAAACGCACTTCAACGCCGTGAGTTGCCTAGTATGGCTGCCATCTCAGAAGAATTGTCCGGCAAGGCAAGAGACGGTCAACCCGTGATTACGGACATCGGTGTTGTGTCCGCCTCGGAGTTAGGTAACAGGAGTGGCAAACGCGCATAGGAGGCGACCTATGAATTCGGGAGTTTCCGTTCAATCGATCAACCAAGGTGAGATGTCCCATCCTCAATCCGCCCAAATAAGGGCGGCGCAACTCATCACCGAACGGAACGGCGACCTTCCCATCTGGATTCGTGCGCCGACGCGCGGCAGAGAGTATTATCACCTTCAGAGCATCCTGCAATTCATCGAACGCTGCGAGCGGGCCGCCCAAAATCCACAGAGATCTCTCGACAGCGAAGAGCGGCAGCGCACTTGCACACCGCCCCGCTCAGCCGAGCAGTTTCGGTAATTTCGCTAATGCGCTTCGCATTTGAGCCAGCTCGGTGTGTGTGTAGAACCTTTGGCTCGCTTCGTCCGCACGCCCGGCGAGTTCTCGCCGCATTTCGGGCGACACATCTGCGGCGGCAAGGTGGCTCTCAAAACTATGACGCAGACTGTGGAAGGAGAGCGACGCAAAGCTCCGACCGCTCTTTTGATGCTCGCGCTTTTGCTCAATTCCGGCTTCACGCATAATTGCGTTGAACTGGGCGCTCAATCCCGTCTTGCCGCCAGGCTTTTTTCCGGCCATGCCAGGAATGACGTGCGGATCGGTTGAATCGTCCGCAAGCGATTCAAGGTGTCGCTGCAGCTCCGCGTGTAGCGGCAGGCAAACCTTCTCGTTCGTCTTCCGCTGCGTGTATTGGATGGTGCCTCCGACAAAGTCAATGCTCTCCCACTTGAGGTTGACCACATCCGACAGCCTGGCGCCGGTGTAATACCCGACGAGAATCGCCGTTTTCCAATCTCCTTTCGCGGCCCGCACCAGCATTTTCACCTGCTCGAAACTGAACGGTTGCCGCTCCAGGCTGTTCACTTTCGGAAGTTCAACGGCGGACACCGGATTTCGGTCAATCAGACCTTGGCGCTGCGCGTAAGCAAACGCCGCCGAAAGACTCTTGGAATCGACCATGACAGTCTTGGTGCTCCGCTTTCTTGCGCGCTGCGTGAGAAATCCCTGCACGTCGGCGGGACGAATGGCCGTTAATGGACGACCGCGGCGGTCACCGAGGTGGGCTAGAAACTTTTTGATGACACCTCGATAACGCTCCGCCGTTCCAACCGACTGGTTCGCCTCTTTGTGATCCAGCCAACGATGAAAGAACTTGTCCGTCGGTTCCGAGCGAATGGATTCCTGCCCAACCGTCGTTCGTTCGAGTATCTCGTTAAGAACGGCGCGAGCTTTCTCGGTCGTCAGCAACCCGTGACGAGCCAATTTCACCGCGTGCTCCCAGCCTTGGGCCACGACCAGCGCCTTCTTCCTGTCCTTCTCGCGGGTGCTTCGATTGATCTGGATTCCCCGTTCATCGCTGAACCGCGCGAACCAGTAAACGCTCTTGGGATGCTTCCAAACGCTCGCCATAACTTAGGTCAATATGGTAAGACTAAAGTAAGACTGTCAAGGGGGGTTTTCGATGTCAGGGATGTCGGAATCGTTCGATTCTTGCGCCAGTTCGGCTTGGGACTTGAGTCGTGGGTTCGAGTCCCACCCGACCCACCACCTTCGCCCCCCCGATTCAGTCGCGCGATGTTCCCCTCCAAAAAAAGCCGAGAGCCAGACTCGGCTCCTGCCTGGCAGTGTCTTAATCTGTTCTTAGTTCTTACTCTTAATCTTACTCTCAATCTTACTCTTAATCGGGATGGTCAGGATTAGGACGCGGCCCTTCTGCGCGTGCGCTTGACGAACCTGCCGACAAAGCGCAAACAGCACCCATGCGCAAATCCACTCCTGCCACCGCAATCTTCCTGTTCGCCGTCGCGCTCGTCGCCCGCGCTGCGGAAGCACCTCGCCGGATCACGGTTTTTGCCGGCGACTATGATCGCCGCGATTCGGTTGTCCGCTTCACTCTGCCCGCCGACGCGCGCCCCTTCCACGAATTGCAAGATGAGCGCGGCAACTTGATTGCAATTCAAACCGACAACGAAGGTCAGGCTTGCTTTATTGAACAGGACCTCAAACGCGGGTCCGTTAAGACCTATCGGCTGATCGCTCCTGAACTGGAGCCCAATCCTCCCGCAGGCGTACAGGTGGCCCGTGAAGGCAGCCGGCTCAAATGCACCATCAGCGAACAGCCTGTCTTTTATTACCAGGCCGAAAGGAGCGAACTGCCGCGGCCCGACATCAAACCGATCTTCAAACGCGGCGGTTACCTTCATCCCGTTCTCACGCCCTCCGGCAAACTCATCACTGACGACTATCCGCCGAATCACCTCCATCACCACGGCATCTGGTTTCCTTGGACAAAGACCGAGTTTGAAGGGCGCCAGCCCGATTTCTGGAACATGGGTGAAGGCAAAGGCACGGTCGAATTCGTCGCGCTCCACCAGACCTGGAACGGTCCTGTCCACGGCGGCTTCCAAACGCGCCATCGTTTCGTCGATCTGACCGCGCCTGAACCCAGGGTTGCTCTGAACGAAACCTGGCAGGTCACCCTTTACAACGTCGGTCGTGGAGCGGCCCGTTACTGGATGTTTGATCTCGTCTCCACCCAAGAGTGCGCGACGGCCAGTCCCTTGATACTTCCGAAATATTACTATGGCGGACTGGGCGTTCGCGGTAATTGGGCGTGGAACGGCAAGGATAAAACTTTTTTCCTGGCTTCCGAAGGCGAAACCGATCGCGTCAAAGGAAACGAAACCCGCGGACGCTGGTGCCACATCAGCGGCGACGTGGATGGCGCTCGCGCTGGCATCGCTGTCCTGTGTCACCCGGACAATTTCCGCGCGCCGCAGCCGATGCGCCTGCATCCCACCGAGCCGTTCTTCTGTTTCGCGCCTTCGCAACTCGGCGACTGGGAGATCGCCCCGGGCAAACCTCTCGTCTCACGCTACCGCTTCGTCGTCACCGACGGTCCGGCGGACAAAACGGAGTTGGAACGTCTTTGGAACGACTACGCCCACCCGCCAACCGCCAGGATTGAGTAAACACCTCTTTATCCGGTAGAGTAGAGAGGAGAGCACGGAGTGAAAGACAATAGCGTCAATGACCGCCGCTCCCCTCTCCCTCGTCGAACCGGACATGCAGATTTCCCGCATCCGGCTCTCGCCAGAGTCGTCTCTTCCAGAAAGCATTCACAACGCCACCAAGCCCAGATGTTCGAAGTGAGCGTACAGGCTAACTCCTTGCCGGCCACGCCAGCCACGCTGACTGCGTCGGCGCAGGTGTTGTCCCAAGCGGACCCGCACGAAATGATTGATCTGCCGAAACGCCTTGCGCGGATAGCCCAGTCCAAAATAGTTGGCCCAGCCTCGCAAGTGTCGGTTCAGTCGCTCGATCAGTTCCGGCAGGGGTGTATGACTCTGCTGTGGATTAACCAGTTGCCGCAGCGCCTCCCGCTCCCGCGCCATCGCCTTAGGGGATGGTTGCAGGTTCCAGTAGCGCCCGCCGCGCCCGTATTGGTCGCGGTCATACCGGAAGGTGTAGCCCAGAAAGTCCAGGCTCTGGCCGATCTGTTGCAAGTTCAGCACGCGCGTTTTCTCGCGGTTGATCTGCAACCCCAGCCACCTTTCCAGTTTGCCCTCGATCCATCCGCGCAGTTGTGGGCTGATGTGCCGGGCCAGTACGACAAAGTCGTCAGCATAGCGAACCAGCTTTGCCTTGGCCCATTGCGCCGGTCCATCCCCCCGTTCAAACAGGTGGTCAAACCAGTGCAAGTAGATGTTGGCCAGCAACGGACTGAGCACACCTCCTTGCGGAGTGCCTCGGTCCTTGCGCTGCACCGTAGGTGGCTTTCTGCCTTTTGGCGGTTCCACTACTGGTGCCTTCAGCCATTGCCTAATCAACCCTAGGACCGAGCCGTCCACCACGCGCATCCGCACACAGGCGATGAGCTTGTCATGCGCA
>QHOP01000102.1 GCA_003219345.1 Verrucomicrobiota bacterium | reverse complement strand
ACCCGGCGTGGCGAGCGTCAGCGCCAAAGGCGACACGAAGGCGAGCGTGATTTTGCAAGGCGGGGTCCGGGCCGACCTCCGCGTGGTGGGGGACGCGGAGTTTCCCTACGCGTTGATGTATTTCACTGGAAACAAGGAGCACAACATCGTGATGCGCCAGCGCGCCATCGAACGCGGGTTGCGGCTCAACGAATACGGCCTGTTCAAGGCGAAAGAGGAGACGCGTGATCCGAAGCTGCTCGTGCACTGCAAGACTGAGGAGGAGATTTACCACCAGCTCGACCTGTCCTACATCCCGCCTGAATTGCGCGAGGACAAAGGCGAGTTTGCCGCCGCGGAGAAAGGCGAGTTGCCGAGGCTCGTCGAATGGACGGACCTGAAAGGCTCGCTGCACAATCATTCCAACTGGAGCGATGGCCGGCACGCGCTCGAAGACATCGCCTATTACGTGCATGAACTCGGCTGCGATTATTGGGCCATCACCGACCACTCCAAGTCGTCCTACGTCGCCAACGGTCTCGATGCCAGGCGCCTGCGCGACCAGATCAAAGCGGTGAAACAAATCAACGAGCAGTTCGCTGAGAAAGGGAGCGACTTTCGTTTGCTCACCGGCAGCGAGGTGGACATTCTGGCCGGAGGCGAACTCGACTTTCCCCAAGACGTGCTGGCGGAACTCGACGTCGTGGTCGGCAGCATTCATCAAGGCTTCAGTCAGAGCGAAGCGGGGATGACCAGGCGCATTATTCGCGCAGTGCAGAACCCGCAGGTTCACATCCTCGGCCATCTTACCGGCCGCCTCTTGCTCGAACGCGAGCCGTACCAGGTCAACCAGCAAGCCGTGATCGACGCCTGCGCTGAAACCGGGACGTGGATTGAACTGAACGCGAACCCGTATCGTTTCGACCTGGACTGGCGGCTCTGGCCGTACGCAAAGAGCAAAGGCGTAAAGTGCGTCATCAATTGCGACGCGCATCGCAACGAGCACGCCGGGTTCCTGCGCCTCGGCGCGGGCATCGCCCGCAAAGGCTGGCTCACGAAGGCGGATGTCATCAACACGCTGCCGTTGAAAGCGCTGTTGAAAGAATTGGGCAGGAGGCGTGTGAGAAAGACGTAGTTGACTCTGTCAAATCGCTGATGACCGCTGCCATGCTGATCTCGGGAGCGCTCGCATTCCTCAGCCACTATTACTGGGAACAGGCCTTGGAAGCCGAAGGCACGCCGGCTCAGCGCCGTTTTCTGATTTGGACGGGGAAAGGGTTGTTGTTGCCCATCGTTTTCTGGTTTGTCGTCAACTGCGGCGCGCTGCCCGGTTTGCCGGGTTTCCTGCCGGAAGTGGCTGTCGCCAGGTCGCGCGGCGGAAGTTGGCTCAGCCTCTTGTGGAACAGTTCCGGTCCACCGGTGTTTGCGGTGAGTTCGTTTTGGACGGCTGTGACGTTCGGGTGGTTGCTGGTCCAACTTGCCTTTCAGGCAGCGGACCGAGGTGAGCTCGCCAGGCAATGCGGTTTCTTCAGTCTCTTTCTCGCGCCAGTCGCCTCATTGATTGTTCACGCGGCAGGCCTGGCTGGACTCGGCTTCGCGCTCCTGGTGTGGCTTGTGCCGATCGTGCATTTCGCCCTGCCGCTGGCGCATAAAAAGAAAATCCCGCCCAGTTACGCCCGCGCTATCGCCCGGATAAAATTCGGGAAATACAAGGACGCGGAACTGGAAGTGCTTCACGAACTGGAGAAATGCGAGGAGGATTTCGACGGCTGGTTGATGCTGGCCGAGCTTTATGCCCGCCATTTCCACGACCTGCCGGAAGCAGACCGCACGATTCGCGAGCTTTGCGGCCAGCCGAACGTTACGGCCATCCAAATCTCGCTGGCGCTGCACCGGCTGGCCGACTGGCACCTGGACCTGGGAGCAGATCCTCTAAGCGCTCGCAGCGCGCTCGCGGAAATATGCCAACGCTGGCCCGGCACACACTTCGCCAGGATGGCCCAACTGCGCATCAATCAACTGCCCGCCTGCCGCGAACACCTGCTCGAACAACGGAAACCGAAGACGTTCAGGCTCCCCGCCCTTCGCGATGATTTGGACGTGGCCCCGGCCGCTCAAACCGCGGAAATGAGCCCCTCGGAAGTCAAGGCACTCGCGGACAAGTGTGTTGAAAAGCTGCGCAGGAATCCAAACGACGTCGCGGCGCGTGAAAGATTCGCGATCCTGCTCGCCGAACAGCTCGGCAAAGTGGACCTGGCTATCGAGCAACTGGAACTTTTGCTGGCCATGCCCGATCCGCCGGAGCAAAAGGCGGCCGAATGGCTGGCACTCGTCGCAGCCTGGCGGATGAAGTATCAGCAGAATTGGGACGCTGCCAGGCTTACGCTGAAGCGGCTCATTCAACTTTACCCGCAAACTCCTCAAGCCTTCGCGGCGCAGCGTCGCCTCAGCCTGGTGGAGGTCGAACAGCGCCTTCGCAAAGGCCGACCGCAGGATTGACCCGCCGTCACTTCGCCGTCACGACGACGTAATTCCGCTTGCCTTTGCGCAGGAGCAGATGTCTGCCAAACAACAAATCGCTGGAAGTAACGGCGCGATTGGAATTGCTCTCCCGAACGTTGTTCACGTAAACGCCGCCGCCTTCGATGTCTTTTCGCGCCTGGCCTTTCGATGGAGAAAGACCCGAATGAACCAGGAGTTCAACCAACGGTGAACCCGCGCCGTCCAGTTTGGCCTTCTCGATTTCTTTGGTCGGAACCTCGCCGACGATTTCGTTGAACGTGGTTTCCGAAATGCCCTCCAGTCCTCCGCCGAACAAAATCTCGCTGGCGCGAACTGCTTCCGCAGTGGCGCCGGACCCGTGAACCAGGTCGGTGACGGACTTGGCCAGCACTTTGTGAGCGGCACGCGCCTCCGGCTCTTTGGCATGGAGTTTCTCGAGTGCTTCGATTTCTTCGCGGGCCAGGAAGGTGAAGTATTTCAGATAGCGAATGACGTCGCGGTCGTCGGTGCGAATCCAGAACTGGTAGAACCTGTAAGTGCTGGTTTTCTTCGCGTCGAGCCAGACGGCGCCGGCCTCGGTCTTGCCGAACTTGGTGCCGTCGGCATTGGTGATAAGCGGCAGCGTGAGGCCGTAAACCTGTTTGCCGAGTTTCTTGCGGCAAAGGTCGATGCCCGCGGTGATGTTGCCCCATTGATCGCTGCCGCCGGTCTGCAGCTCGCAGTTGTAGTCGCGACAAAGGACGTAGAAATCGAAAGCCTGGAGGAGCATGTAGCTGAACTCGGTGTAGCTGATGCCCACCTCGCGGTCTTCCATCCGGGCGCGCACGCTCTCCTTGGCCATCATCTGGTTGACGGAAAAATGCTTGCCGATCTCGCGCAGAAAATCGAGGTAGCTGACGTTGGTCGTCCACGACGCATTATCCACGAGTCGCGCGGGGTTTTTCTTCGTGTCGAAGTCGAGCAACCGCGTGAGCTGTTCTTTGAGCGATGCAATATTGCGCTCCAGAACCTCATCGGTAAGCAACTGGCGCTCGTCCGTCTTGCCGCTCGGATCGCCAACCGAACCCGTCGCGCCGCCGGCGACGGCGATGGGATGATGTCCGGCGAGTTGGAACCGGCGCAATGCGAGCAGTGGCACCAGGTTGCCGACGTGCAAGCTTTCGGCGGAGGGGTCAAAGCCGCAGTAAAGCGTGATGTGCGCAGAGCCGGCTTTTTTGTTCAGCTCGTTCCTGTCCGTACAATCGGCGATCAGTCCGCGCCCTTCCAGTTCTTCCAGGATGTTCATGAGCTGCAGAAGTTATCGCGACTGGACGTGGGGTTCACAAGGGAAATTGCGTAGCGCAGGCATCCTGCCTGCCCGTGGCGAGGCTTCCCATCCTCGCGAGGTTTGACTGCTCAGGAGCACACGCGGCAGGGATGCCGCGCAACCTGCACGCAGGATGCGCGCGCTACAAAACGGGCGCACGTCTCCGAGCCGCATCCTTTTTGTCTGAACTTTATTTCACACCCGCGCCGCCGTCGGCTTCCGCGCGGGTCGCAGCCCGCCACAGTCGCACGGTTTTGTCGGTACTGGCCGAGGCGAGGATGGTGCCATCGGGAGAAAACACCACCGACTCGATGGCAGCCTGATGTCCCTTGAGGACGGCCAGTTCCTGACCGCTCGCCACGTCCCAAATCGTCACCTTCTTGTCAAAATTGCCAATCACCAGCCTCCTGCTGTCCGGCGAAAATGCCACCGCCAGGTCCCAATCAGTGATCCCTTTTATTTGACTGACAACGAGCCGGGAAGCGATGTCCCATAGGTTCACTGTTCCATCCGGCGATCCGGCAGCGAGGAGCTTTCCATCGGGTGAGTACGCCAGGCAGATGACTTCGGTTTGATTTGAAGTGAGACTGAATAACTTTCGCTTCGCCCTGACATCCCAGACGTCCACTGCGCCGTCCTGCCTCGCCGCGGCCAGCGTTTTGCCATCGGGAGAGAACGCGAGCGCATGTATGAATTGCTTGCGTTCCGAAAGGATGGCTGCGATCTGCTGTTCCTCCACATTCCAGAGACAGACCGCGCCGTCCGCATTCCCCGTGGCCAGGATCTTGCCGGAGGGTGAAAACGCGACCGCGAAGACTCCGCTTTGCTGATTCGTCAACGTGGCCTGCTCTGTTCGTGTCTCCATGTTCCACAGTTTCACTTCGCCACCGCCGTCGGGTTCGGTCAACAAGCCACTCACTGAAGCCAGCATCTTGCCGTCAGGTGACAAAGCCACGCGATAGGGCGGGCGTTGGTGACCTTTGAGTGCGGCCAGTTCTTTGCCAAGTTTCACATCCCACAACCTGATTGTCATATCTCGACTGCAGGAAGCCAAAGTCTTCCCGTCCGGGGTGAACACTAGCGAGCGCACCCAATGCGCATGTCCTTTGAGAACGCCCGAATCCTCTTTCGGTCGAGCATCCCACATCTTTACCGTTCCGTCACGACTGGCGGAGGCAATCGTCTTCCCGTCGCTGGCAAAAGCTACGGACGTGACGCCCTCCCAATGGCCTTTCAGCGTACTGATTTCTTCCCTCAAGGAGACGTCCCAAAGCTTCACCGTGTTGTCCACACTGGCCGTGGCAATCATGGCGCCGTCGGGGGAGAAAGCCGCTTCAAGGATGTCGTTCTCATGTCCGTTGAGCGTGCCAATGACGCGATAGGTGAGTGTGTCCCACAAGACGACCGTCGAATCGTTACCGCCTGAAGCCAACATTTTGCCGTCGGGAGAGAATGCCAGAAACAAGACAAACCCTTGGAGGCCCGTGAGCGTGGCAACCAACTCGCGGCTTGCAACGTTCCAAAGCTTGATCGTGCTATCGCGATTTCCAGCCGCGACCATCTTGCCATCGGGCGAAAAAGCTACCGAAAAGATTGGTCCGTCTCCGCTGAAGGTGCTGATCAATTCTTTGGTCGCAACGTCCCACAGTTTTAAGTTGTTGTCTCCGCATCCGGTGGCGAGCCTCGTCCCATCAGGTGAAAACGCAATGGGGCCCACTCCATCGCCGTGCGTTGCGAAAATCGCACGCACCTGCCTTTCTCCAACATCCCAGAGTTCTATGGTGTCGAAATCGCCCCGATGCGCCAGCAACTGGCCATCGGGAGAAAAGGCTAGAGCATGACTCCACCCAGTAGTATGTGCGCTGAGCGTCGCCAGTCTCGACATCGAAGCAATGTCCCAAACGATCACCTTGCCGTCCGGACTTTCGCTGGCCAACGTCTTGCCATTTGGTGAGAGAGCCACGGAGATAAAGTGTTTGGTGATGCCTCGCGCCTCACTACGAAGTGTGTGGAGAGCATTGTCCTGATGACAAAGCCGCCACAGGTAGAACCACTCGAACCCGCGCAAATCTTCTCGGTCCGATTTGCGCGTCCGATGTAGCTCCAGCAATTCCAGCGCGCGCCGGACGTTGCCTTTGTCCCACGCCTGCTGTGCCAGGTTCATGTTGGACGCGTAGAGTTGCCGGGCCAGCTTTTCTTCCGCGTTGCGAGCGTGTTGGGCTTGTCGAATCGCGCCGAAATAACCAACCACCGTCACGAGCGCGATTGCGGCTGCGACAAGTCCCACTTTGGTTGCGATGGCGAGCCGATGCTCTACCGTTCGCAATCGCTTGACCGATCTGCCGCTTTGTAACAGCGCCAGGTCCGCGTGCATTTCCTCGGCGGATTGATAACGCTGCCGAACGTCGTTGGCGCAGGCTCTGACCAGGACTTCGTTCAGTTCGAGCAGACCTTCCGCGTCGGAGCTTTGGTCAAGGTTCGGCGGCAGTTTGGGAAAGTCCAGCCGGTCCCGGCCCATGCTCACTTCGTAAAGGACTTTTCCCAGACTGTAGATGTCCGCCTGCGTCGTGCCCGGACCTTCGGGCGGCAGGAAACCTTCCGTGCCAACGAACGAGAGCGTGGCATCCACGCTCGCCACCATTCCGAGGTCGGCCAGCTTCGGCATGCCGTCCACGAAAATGATGTTCGACGGCTTGATGTCGCGATGAATGAGTCCGTGTTTGTGCAAATGTTCCAGCGCGGTGGTCAGCGACAGGCTGATGCGCAGGCATTCATTGAGTGGCAGCCGGCCGCGCTGACGAATCTCGCTACGGATAGTTTTGGGGATGTAGGTCTCAGGTCGTAGGGCAGGCGTCTCGCCTGCTGGTCCAGGCCGCATCCTTGCCGCCGCCGGGGCTCCGGGAACTGCGGGCACGGACGCCCGCGCTACGTTGGCATCATCCGCCAGTTCCATGACGTAGTAGAAGTAACCGTCCTTTTCGTTCCGGCCCACATGCAGAATGTCCACCTGACTCTCATGCATGCGGGAGATCGGCTCGAATTTTTGGATGCCCTCGAATTCGCGCTCGAACGGACGGTCGTGATCGAAGGTCGTGCGATAGACGACTTTGACCGCGCGATAAGTCCCCATCACGTTGCGCGCGAGCCAAACCTCGCCGTAACTGCCGCGACCAATGCACCGAAGCAATTCGTGATCGGGAACGGTAGGTAAAGCGACTGGAATACCGAAGTCGCTTGAGCGCGGCGAGGGGGTGCTGAAGGGGCCGAACGGGTGAGGGTTGGCCAGCGTTTTCTCCGCTGGCGCGTCGTCGTTCATAGCAATCTGATTTTAGCCACCAGAAGGCACAAAAGGCACAAATATGGACTCCCCAAAGTCAGGTTTTGTGTCTCTTGTGCTTCTTCGTGGCCAGAATTCTAAACCATTTTCGTTTCCAGGCTCTTGATCTCTTTCTTCAGCAGCGCCGAAATCCGGTGCTTGGCGAGATAGACCCGTCCAACATTGACGCCCAGCGTCCGCGCCACTTTAAGCACCGGCCACTTCTCGAACACGTAGAGATCAAACATCTGAAACTGCTTCGGGTTCACCTGGCGTTTCACTCTTTCCACGGCGGCGTCCAGCAGATTCTTCTCCCATTCCGCTTCCCAGACCGCTTCCAGAGTGTTTTCCGATTCATCGGGAACTTCCTTAAACGCGGAATCGTCCGCCTTCGCGAAGGCGGGTTGACGGTCGCGCTGCCGTTTTCGCTTCTGATCCGCAATGCGCCAGCGCGTGGTGTTGAGCAGCCACCCTTTGAACGGACCGCCAGCGGGATCGTATTTCTTCTCCTGCAAATTTTTCGCGACCGTGATGACGGTTTCCTGGACCACGTCCTGCGCCTCGGCGTCGCCCAGGCCAGACTTGAGCGCGGCGCGATAGATCAATCGCCAGTAGGTGTCGAAGAAATCGCGCCAACTGGCCTGGTCATCCCAATTCTGCAAACGGCTCAACAGACTGAGCCGAGTGGGGATAAATTCGTCTGTGTGCGGAGGCATGAACGTGCAGTTACCATCGTCTATGTAAACGGGGGTTCAAGCCGGTTTCTTTCAGGAAATTTCGCAGCCTGACGCTCTGCGTCTTACCTTCTCGGCAGGATGGCCCTCGCCGTAGATCACTGTGTTGAAAGAATCTCCCACTTCAACCCGTTTCCATCTGTAGAGGCCCGAACTCGAGTGATGAGCCTTCCAGAGAAACAAATAACCAACAAACCTATGAAAACGATTAAATTGCATTCGATTAAGTTGAGGGCAGGGAGGCTTTGCACAGTTCTGTGCGTTGGCGTGGCGGCCGGGCTATCGTCGGCCGCGGCAAAGGCCGACGTGGTGACGGACTGGAACCAAACCACGTTGAATACGCTGGCTGCGGTCGGACAACGTCGCACGCCGCCGTCGGGCCGTCTCCTGGCGATGGTCCATTCGGCAATGCACGACTCAATCAATGCCATCGATCGGCGATTCAATGGATACGCTGTCAATATACAGGCCAACCCCAGCGCGTCGCCGGAGGCGGCCACCGCGGCGGCGGCACATGCAGTCTTGCTCAATCAGATTCCGAGCCAGCAGGCAAATCTTGACGCTGCGTACGTCGCATCGCTGGCGGCCATTCCAGACGGGGCTTCAAAAACCGACGGCATCTCGATTGGAGAATCGGTCGCCGCGGTTATTCTGGGGCTGCGAAGTAACGATGGATCCTCGGTTACTCTTCCCTACACACAGGCACCCGGCCCCGGCGTCTTTGAACCTGTTCCTCCGGCGACCGCCGTATTTGTGGCTTGGGGCCAGGTCACGCCGTTTACTCTGAGGAGTGGTTCCCAGTTCCGAGCTGAAGGTCCACCCGCTTTGACGAGCGCCGATTACACGCGCGACTTCAACGAAGTGAAAAGCCTGGGCGCGGCCAACAGCACAACGCGAACAGAAGACCAAACGGATGCGGCGCGGTTCTGGGATGAGAACGCGCAGATTGGATGGAACAGCATTGCCAGAATTGTGTCCGCGCAACAAGGTCTCGATCTGTGGGAGAACGCGAGGTTTTTCGCGCTAATCAATCTGGCGGGTGCGGACGCTTCGATTGCCGTGTTTGACACCAAGTACACGTACAATTTCTGGCGACCAAAGGCGGCCATTCACGCCGCGGACACAGACGGAAACCCGGACACGGTCGCTGATCCGAGTTGGACCTCCTTGTTAAGCGACGTGGCGCATCCCGACTACGTCTCCCAACACACTGCTTACAGTGCCGCGGTGGCTAAAGTGATGTCGTCCTTCTTCGGCACCGATGACATCAGCTTCAGTTTCGCTACCTCCACGGCACCCGGCGGCGTCGCCCGTTCGTATCACAGCTTTTCGCAAACCGTCGAAGAAATTTCCGGGGCGCGCGTGTGGGCTGGAATTCACTTCCGCACAGCGTGCAAAGACGCGCAAAACCAGGGCCGACAAGTCGGTCACTGGGTGTTTCATAAATTCCTTGAGCCGGTAAAGCAACGAAATTCAAGGCTCCTGCCGCATCATCGAGACGCGGCGCGGCAGGAATGTCCCGGCTCAACAACGCCGTGGAGAAACAGAAAAGGGGCAAAATGAAAACAAAAAAGAATCGTTCCATGACCAGAACGCCTTCAAGCTGGAAGCGGAATTCCATTCAGCAAACCGCGAATCAGGGATTCACTTTGATCGAGCTGCTCGTCGTTATCGCCATCATTGCCATTCTCGCCGGGCTGCTGTTGCCAGCATTGAGCCGGGCGAAAGAATCGGCGCAACTCATCAAATGCGTGAACAACCTGCATCAGATCGCTCTGGGGCTGCACATGTACGCCGATGATAACAATGATACGCTCCCACCGCGAGACAAACAGCAATTCTCGCCAGGGTTCACGCCTTACCTGGCATACGTCCCAGCCTTGGGCGGGAAGGACCCGGCGCGCGGCTTCGACTTTGTGCCCAAAGCGACCAATCGTCTTCTTTATCGCTACGTCTCCAGTTTTGAATCGTTTCGGTGCCCGGCCGATAAGGGGCAGAATTTTCCTGCGGGGTCTGGCTACGCTGGTAGCGGGCCATTGAAACCGAGCAATTACGAGTCAATCGGCTGCAGTTACCGGTTCAATGGAAACATGTGGGAAAACCTCACGCGCCAAATCGCGGCTGACCCCGCTTACAATCTGGCCGGCAAGAAGGAAAGCTGGGCGCCGAACCCATCGCTCTTCATCATGGTGCATGAACCGCCAGCTTTCGTTTACGGCGATAGCGGCAGCAAGTTCCTGTTTCACTGGCACTACGCGCGCGGCGCCACCACGCTGGGCATGGCTCAATTGAAGCAAGACGGCCAGAGATTCATTTCACCGATTCTTTTTGTGGACGGGCACGCGGGCAAACATGATTTCACCAAAGCAATCAAAGACGATCCGATGCACCCGCTGGAACCCACTGCGGATTGGATTTGGTATAAGCCGAAAAACTAGCGGAAGCGTGCCGCTAGTCCGGCTTTTCCTGTTTGGCTTCGTCGGCGGCGTCAAAGGCGTGTTGCAACGCCACGAGGTCTTCGCCCGGTTTGAGCGAATCGAGCACGGCCTGCTCGGCCTTGAGCAGTTCCGGCGAGTAATTGGCCGCTTTGATCGAGAGACCGATGCGGCGGTCACTTTTGTCGATCTTGATCACGCGGGCGGTGACTTCCTGGCCGACCTTGAGCACGTTCTTGATCTTATCGACACGCTCTTCGCTGACCTGCGAGATGTGGACGAGGCCATCAATGTCATGCTGCAGGCCGACAAACGCGCCGAAGCTCGCCAGCTTCGTGACTTTGCCGCTGACGAGATCACCGACCTTGTAATACTTGTCGATGTTCGTCCAGGGGTCTTCGGAAAGCTGTTTGACCCCGACCGAAATGCGCTGGTTGCTCTTGTCGATTTCCAGCACCACGGCCTCCACTTCGTCGCCTTTCTTGAGGACTTCCGACGGATGATTGATCTTCCGGGTCCAGGAGATGTCGGAGACGTGAATCATCCCGTCCAAACCCTCCTCCAGTTCGATGAAGGCGCCGTAGCTGGTCAGGTTGCGAATCTTGCCTTTGACGCGGGTGCCCGGCGGATATTTCTCCAACGCCTTGTCCCACGGATTGGCTTCGAGCTGGCGGACGCCGAGGGAAATCTTCTGTTCCTCGCGGTTGATGCCCAGCACGACGGCTTCGATGTCCTGGCCTTGCCTGAGCACGTCGGACGGCTTGGCGATGCGTTTCGTCCAGGAAAGCTCGGTGACGTGCACCAGGCCTTCGACGCCCGGCTCCAATTCCACGAACGCGCCGTAAGGCACGAGATTGACGACCCGGCCTTTGACCCGCGCGCCGACCGGATATTTGGTTTCGATGTTGTCCCAGGGATTGGCCAGCTTCTGCTTGAGTCCGAGGCTGACGCGCTCTTTTTCGCGATTGATGTCGAGCACGACCACGTCGATCTCCTGGCCGACCTTGAGGATTTCAGAGGGATGCCCGATGCGGCCCCAGCTCATGTCGGTAATGTGCAGCAAGCCATCGAGACCGTTGAGGTCGATGAACGCGCCGAAGTCGGTGATGTTCTTGACCGTTCCCTTGCGGATGTCCCCCGGCGTCATTTCGGCGAGCAGTTTCTGGCGGCGCTCGTTGCGTTCCTGCTCAATCAACTCCCGGCGGGAGAGAACGATATTCTGGCGATCCTGGTTGATTTTAACAACTTTGAAATCGTAGGTGTTGCCGACGTAACCCTGCAAATTCTTGGGCGGAATGATGTCAATCTGCGACGCCGGCAGGAAGGCCTCGACGCCGATGTTGACGAGCAGGCCGCCTTTGACAACGGCCTTGACCTTGCCGGCGATGGTGCCGCCTTCGTTGCAAATGGTCAGGATTTTGTCCCAGTTCTTCTTGAACTCGGCCTTTTCCTTCGACAGGACGACCATCCCGTCCTTGTCTTCGAGTTTCTCAATCAGAACATCGATTGCGTCGCCGACGCTGACAGTCTTGATGTCTTCAAATTCGCTGGCGGGGACAGAACCTTCGCTCTTGTAACCAATGTCCACGAGGACCTCCTTGGGACGTACTTCAATGATGGTGCCCTTGACGATTTCGCCTGCGGCAAAGCGTTTGTCGCTCTGCTTCATGGCTTCTTCAGACGTTGCGGTTGGCAACGGAGGTTAAAGGTCAGGTTGTTCGTTAACTTTTCGTTTCTCAGCCTCAACGAGCGTCCGCACACGCGGCGCCCAGGCAAGCGGCGAACATAAGCACCTCCGGGCAGGATGCAAGGGTTAATTTTGGGGGGAAACCTCACGGTTTAACTGCCCTCCCAGGGCCGCATCCGTCACCGGAATTCCTCTGCTTTCCAGGCAAAACTGTCCAGCTTCTTCGCCACGACTGACAACCAACGTCCGCGTGCCGGCGCGCAACCTGGCGATCCGCTCGTGGCCATCCGGACCATCGATTAACAGGGCTGTCGAGAGCGCGTCGGTTTCAGTGGCGGAGGGCAGAGCCACCGCCGCCAGCACCGCGCCCTCGACCGGCTCGCCTCTGCGCGGGTCGATCACGTGACCATAAACCCTGCCGTTGGCCCGAAACGCTTTGCCCCAGACAGCGGAAACGGAAAGCGCTTCGTCTTTGAGCGGGACGATAGCCAAAATTTTCCCTGTCCCGCTCGAGTCGCTCAAACGGGCCGCGCCAGACGCGACGGCTTGCTCGGCGAAGTCAGGATGCGGCACGGCGACGTTCCAAACCTCCGCATCCGGCGGCGGGCCGATCGCGCAAACGGTGCTCGTGCCGCCGTGCAGAAGACCGCTCGTCACGCCTGCTTCCCGGAGCAATTCGCCGGCGCGTTCGAGGGCGTAACCTTTGCCCAGTGAACCCAGGTCAAGCATCACGCCGGCCCGAGGGACTCGGACGGTGAAGTCACTTTCGTTCAATTCCACCAGGTGCATTCCTACTTTCGCCCGCGCCTCGGCCACTTCCGCCGGCGACGGCAGTTTGCCCGCGCCGCGCATGAACCCCCAACAGCGCATCAGTGGCGCGACGGTGATATCGAAAGCGCCCTCGGTTTCCCGGCTCAATCGTTGTGCGTGTTGCAGCAGGCGGAAGAGCGTCGGCTCGACGCGTACCGGGCCCTGGCCTGCGCGCGCGTTGATGTGACTGATTTCGCTCGTTGGATTGTAAAGGCTGAGCTGAGCATCGAGACGCTCGATTTCGTCGAGTGCTTCTTCCGCCGCGGCGCGCAGCGACACCTCGTTTTCGCCGTGGAGAACGGTCTCGAAACGGGTCGCCATCGCGTGGCGGGCCACGGCTACGGTGCGCATAAAACCACTACGCTGAAAAGATTTCGGGGTCTCGCAGGTCTTTCGCCCGCGAAACCCCGTCGTGTCAAACTGCCGAACAATTTATGACAACTCCAACGTGCCGTAGGTGATCGCTTTGACTTCCTTGCCTGAGCCATCAGTGATTTTGCGCGTCTTCTCGTCGAACAGGCAGGTCATGTTCAAGCGCTGAGCCATCTCAGCCAGGCTGATGACAGTCTGCGCCCGCACGGCGAGTTCAATGTCGGCGTTGGGCTTCTTGTTGGCGCGAATGCTGTCGAACCAGTTCTTCTCGTGAACGCCAACGTCCTCGTGCGGCTCGAGTCCATCCATCGTAATGGGATCGATTTCATCGGCAAAAGGCCGTTCCGGCACCAACTCCAGCCGGTTGCCCGCGTCGCCGATTTTCAGCGTGGCCTGGTGCCCATAGATGACGAAGCCCGGGCTGGTGGCGCTGACCGTACTGGAAACGATGGTCAGCGTGAGGCCACTGGGGAATTCCGCGAGCAATTCGATGTGCTCCGGCACATCGCGCTCCAGGGCGCCGGGCGTGTTGCGGTCCGTGCCCACCGGCTTCGTTCCAGTGCACACGACCCGCTTTGGGAACTCCGGGCTGCCGGTCGCGAGCATCAGCGGCAGCAGGCGGTGCGGCACCAGGTCGCCCAACAAACCGGTGCAGTACGGATAAAACTTGCGCCAACGGAAGAAATGGTCCGGATTAAACGGAACTTTCTTGTGAACCGGGCCGAGCCACATGTTCCAATTGAGGGTTTCGGGTGTTGCGCCGTCATCAATCCTGTAATTCCATTCTCCTTTGGGATTGTTGCGGCAGTAGTAGCCCTGACCCCAAACCAGTTTCCCGATCTTTCCGCCCTGGATAAGCTCCGCCGCCTTGTGCCACGCCGCCGCCGAGCAGCCTTGTGACCCGACCTGAAAGACTTTCCCCGTGCGCTTGACTGCGTCGTAAACCTGGAAAGCTTCACCCAGGTAGCGCGTCATCGGCTTTTCGCAATAGACGTGCTTGCCAGCCTGCAGCGCGTCGATGGAACACTGGGCGTGCCACGGGTCGTGCGTTGCGATCAGGACCGCGTCAATATCTTTTCGCTCCAGCAGCCTGCGGTAATCGTCGTAGCCAACAACGTCGCTGGTGCCGATCTCGCTCCTGGCATGCTCGTAGCGCGTCTTGTAAAGGTCGCAGACGGCGGCCTGCACGATGTTGTTCTCCCCGGCATGGCTCTTCTGGCTGTTGACGTGTGCCAGACCCATGGCCGGGCAGTCGGTCAACGACGGGGGGCCGCCAAGGCCGATGTAACCGACCGCGATCCGATCATTCGCTCCGATAACCCGTCCCGCAGAGGGTGCCGAGCTCTGACCGTAAACTGGCGTTTTGAACGGGTTCGTGGCCGCAACCACCGCGGCCGCCGTCGCCGCCTTTTTTATGAAATTCCGGCGCGTCTCCGCCCCGGTCAATGAAGGTTCGTTGTTCTGGTCCATAAAAACTTTCTATTGCGCTGGTTAATGAGGCATTGGGTCAGGCTACTCCAATTCATCCGACGGTCAACCCCGAACATTGCCCACTCCAGGATTGCTTTTCTCGAATCAACCGCGCAAATTCGCCCGTCATATTTGGCACCGGACGCTTGAAATCTCAAACCTGCACCGCTTGATGTCATGTCACGGAAATACAATGTGACTGTTGCGCTTTCCCCTCACCCGGCCTTCGGCCACCCTCTCCCCATCCGATGGGGAGAGGGCAGAGTGAGGGGCGCCCCTGTTTCCGGCCTGATCCGCGTGATGGTAAAAAGGCGTTAGTTACACCACACGAGACCATGCCGAATCCCTGGACAGGAAAAGGAAATCCTTACACGCGCAAAGAAGTCCTTGAACGCCTTCGGGCAACGCTTAAGAAAGGCCAGCCCATCATCGCCGCCGGCGCCGGCACCGGCATCAGCGCCAAGTTCATCGAACGCGGCGGCGCCGACCTCATCATCATTTACAACTCCGGCCGCTTCCGCATGGCCGGCCACGGCTCCACCTGCGGTTTGATGGCTTACGGCGACGCCAACGCTGTGGCGATGGAAATCGGCGAGTTCGAGGTGTTGCCCATCGTCGAGGAAATTCCCGTCATCTGCGGCGTGCATGCCACCGACCCGCGCCGGCGCATGTGGCACTGGCTGCTTCAGATCAAAGACATGGGCTTCTCCGGCGTGAATAATTTTCCCACGCACTGCATCGTGGACGGATTGTTCCGCCAAATCCTCGAAGAAACAGGCATGAGCGTGAAAAAGGAATTCGAGCTGGTCGCGCTCGCTCGCAAGATGGACTTGTTCTCCATCGTCTATGTCGCGACGCCGGAGGAAGCCAAAGCCATGGCCGAAGCGGGCGCCGACGTCATCATTGCTCATGTCGGCACGACGGTGGGCGGCAGCATCGGCGTGAAGGGGGCGGTGGTCACCATGGACGAAGCGGTGAAGCGCGTCCAGCGAATCATCAGCGGGGCGCGCCCGGTGCGAAAAGACGTCATCTTTCTCTCCCACGGCGGCCCGATTGCCACGCCCGAAGACGCTGCTTACATCAACAAACACACCGACTGCGTCGGCTTTGTCGGCGCGTCCAGTCTCGAACGCCTCGGTGTGGAAGAATCACTGACCAACCTCACTCGCCGTTTCAAACGAATTCCAGTGCAGAAAACCGCGCTCAAAACGATCCAGTGGCGTTGAACCACGATTCCAGAATCGCGCATTGGTACCATGAACCCAATCGTTCTCGTGCTCGTCCTCGTCCTCGAAACCAAGGGGACGGATCGAGGACGAGGAGCACGAGGGGGCGGTTCATGGGAAGCCCACGTTCGTTTTTTCGCATGCATTGGGACCATGAACCGCTGCGCCTCACAGAGGCGCGGTCCGGACCGCGGGTCTGCGACCCGCAGCCTACCCGGTTCATGGGTTTCCACGATTCCAAGATCGCGCATCGGAGCCATGAACATCCCCTCACCCGGCCTTCGGCCACCCTCTCCCCCTCGGAGGGGAGAGGGAAGGGGTGAGGGGGCAGGACGGGCTTTCCTTTGTCTTGCGGACCGCTACAATTTCGCTCCGACAATTAACTCCATTTCAGACACTGCGCATGAAAGCAATTCTCGTCACCACTTTGGTTATCGCCACGCTCACCCGCTTAGCGTTCCGCGCCCAGGCGCAAGAGTGGACGCGCTTCCGCGGACCGAACGGTACCGGCGTCAGCCACGTCCAAACCATCCCCGGCAGGATCACCGACGCCGACATCAACTGGAAGGTCGAACTGACCGGCACCGGACATTCCTCGCCCGTTCTCTGGAGCGACCACATCTTCCTCACCAGCACCGGCGACAAATCCGGCGGCATCTCCGTGCTCTGCCTCAGCGCGGAGGACGGAAAGCTCACCTGGCGCCGCGACTTTCCCCTCACGCCTTTCGCGCGGCATCAGTTCAACAGCTTCGCTTCCTCCACGCCCGCCGTGGACGCCGAGCGCATCTATGTCGTCTGGAACGAGCCGGAGCATTTTTTCCTCACCGCGCTCGACCATCTCGGCAAAACGATTTGGCAACGCGACTTTGGTCCCTTCGTCAGCCAACACGGCTGCGGCATCTCCCCCATCGTTTACAGAGACAAAGTCATTCTCGGCAACGAACAGGACGACGCGAAACTCGTCCCCGGCGGCACGCGCACCGGCGAGAGTTTTATCGTGGCCGTGGACGCGAAGACGGGCAAAACGCTCTGGCAAACGCCCCGCCGCAGCGCCGTCGTCGCTTACTCGACCCCTTGCGTTTATGAACCGAAAAACGGCAAACCAGCGCTCCTCTTCGACAGCCAAGGGCACGGCATCTCCGCGCTCGACCCCGACACCGGCAAAGTGCTCTGGGCATACGACCAGGCGTTCGACAAGCGGAGCGTCAGCTCGCCTCTCATCGCTGGTGACATCATCCTCGGCTCGTGCGGCAGCGGCGGCGGCGGTAACTTTGTCACTGCCGTGAAAGCGGGCGATCCCGCCAGGGACAAACAACCCGAGTTGGCCTATCAGATGAAGAAGTCCGCGCCGTATGTGCCGACCGGCATCGTCATGGGCGACCTCGTCTGGCTCTGGAGCGATGGCGGCATCGTGACCTGTCTCCACGCGCCGACCGGCGACATCCGTTACCAGGAGCGCGTCGGCGGCAACTACTTCGGCTCGCCCGTATGGGTGGATGGACGACTCTTCTGCGTCTCCACGGCTGGCGAAATCGTCGTGGTGGAAGCGAGTGACAAGTTCCATGTGCTGTATCGCTACGCGCTGAACGAACTTTGTCACAGCACACCCGCCGTCGCCCTCGGCCGATTGTTTGTCCGCACCGAGAAACATCTCTGGAGCATCGGCGGCCAAAAGGAAACGGCGCGGTAAGGCGCGATGTCCCTACAGCCCGGCGGAGCTTGCCCGTGCGTTTCTGGTTGGCAGCAGCCCGACGCCGGCTGCAACGCGCGGGCGAGACGGATCACTTGCGTTTGCCGATGTTCTTCAGCAGCGCGTTGGCGCAGGCTTCCGCAAAACGCGGGTCATTGATTTCGCAATCCATTTCGATTACCTCGATGTCACGGCGCAGGCGCGACTTGAGGTTGTCGAACAGCGTCTGGTCCGCCGCCGGGTCGTGGAACGGTTTTCCCGGTGCGCTGATGACACTGATGGCCTTGCGCGGAATCAACATCGTGACGGGGCCTTTTGACAGGTTCAGTTTTTCGGCGATGATTTTGCCGAGTTGCGCGCATTCCTCCGGCGTCGTCCGCATCAGCGTCACTTGCGGGTTGTGCTGGTAAAAAGTCCGGCCTTTGAATTTCGCCGGCACAGTCTCCGGCCCGTGAAAATTCACCATGTCCAGGCAGCCGGGCGCCACGATGGCTGGAACACCTTGCTTCGCGGCGGCTTCGAGCCGGGTTGGCCCGGCGCTGAGAAAGCCGCCGACCAATTCATCCGCCCACTCGGTGGTGGTCACGTCCAGCACACCCGCTGCCATGCCCGATTCGATGAGTGATTCCATGGTGCGGCCGCCGGTGCCGGTGGCGTGGAAGACCAGCACTTCATAACCGGCCTGCTCCAGAATCTTACGGGCGTGCTCCACGCATCCGGTCGTGTTGCCAAACATGCTCGCGACAATGATAGGTTTGTCCTCGGAAGGTACGGCAGGCGTCTCGCCTGCCTTGGACAGGCGGGACGCCTGTCCTGCTTCCACCATGCCGCAAATCGCGCCCGCGGCACGCGTGAGGATCTGGCGCGAGATGCGGTTGAGGCCCGCCACGTCAACGATGCTGGGAAACATCACGATGTCCTTCACCCCGACGTACTGCGCGGTGTTCCCGCTGGCCAGCGTCGAGACCATGACTTTGGGAAAACCAATCGGCAACGCGCGCATCGCCGCCGTGCCAATCGCCGTGCCGCCGCCGCCGCCCAACGAAATGACGCCGTGGATTTTTTTTTCTGCGACTAGGCGCGACAGCACAACCGGCGCGCCTTTGGACATCGCAGCCACAGTCTCGCCGCGGTCCCGTTTGGCCGCCAACGCGTCAAAATCCACATCCGCCGCGGCAGCGACTTCGCGCCGCGTGATGTCCGGATTGAGCCTGGGCGCGCCGAGCGCCCCGACATCAATCACCAGCACTTGATGCCCGCGTTGTTTGATTCGGTCCGCGACAAAGCCGTGCTCTTCGCCTTTGGTGTCCATCGTTCCAAGGATCGCAATGGTGGCCATAGTTGGATGCGGCAGTGTAGCAACGCATTTTGAAAAAGTATGCAAAATTGGAGTAGTGCTACAGACTGGTGGCGAGACTACCCATGAACCGCCCCCTCACCCTACCCTCTCCCCCTCCGAGGGGGAGAGGGTGGAACATCGAACGCCGAACATCGAATGGCAGCGCGAGTCCTCGATCACTTCGGCGTTCGGTGTTCGATGTTGGATGTTCGATGTTTTCCCTCGGTTCAGGGGCGACGATATGTTATGGGTCGAACCGTGAATGAGCTGGGTAAAATGCTTTTTATCTTCGGCTTGATGATCGCCGGGATCGGCTTGTTGATCTGGACGGGATTTGGCAAAGACTGGCTGGGGCGGTTGCCCGGCGACATCCACTACACCAAAGGCAATTTTAGCTTCCACTTCCCGCTTGTTACTTGTCTGCTCCTCAGCCTGATTCTGACTTTACTCCTCTGGCTGTTCCGAAAATAGAAACTGCCTCGTTTCGGAAAGGTGAGGCAATTTGGGTAATGTCTTAAAGTGTCCAACTCCTTGACACTTTCCCGTTTCTGTCATTTCCAAGCATGTTCCATCAACAATCCGTTAAGACATCACCGCAATTTGGCACGGAAAACGGACCTTCTTGAACGAAGCCTGGATGGGTAAACTCTTCTCACTTCAAACGGCGGAACCGGCTTGGTCCCGGCAATAGCTGCAAGGATCAGCCTGCCCATTCGTTTGTCAAAAAGCGCTGCTAATTGAATGGGGATCCCCGCCCACGACTATGCATTGTGGTAGTGCGGCATTCGTTTTGCGCCCGTAAAATATGAAAAAACTTGTTGTCAAGGGGGGGCCTTTTACCTATCTTTCGCGGCAAATGCACCGTTTTCGGTGAACAGGGGCAAACTGTTTTTGCCCTTGGAATGCATAAAAACGAACTAGAACAACATCGCAGGAGGAACGAATGAAGTTTAATAAATGGACAGTAGGCCTAACTGCCGGCGGGGTGGTCAGCCTCGCTTCGGTAGTTCAAGCTGATGAAGCTCAGAAGCCAATGAGCCAGTTGCAGACGGCCGTGTCGTCCACAGTGCTAAGTGGTTATGTGGACACGTCGATCATCTGGAAGCCGGGAACGGGGGATGCCAATCTGCCCGGGCGGCAATATGACGGTCCAACCAAGCTCGACGGGTTCAACCTGAATGTGGTTGGGCTCACTCTGGAAAAGCCGCTCTCCGAAGAACAGTGGGCGGCGGGCTATAAAGCGGACTTGTGGTTCGGGCCAGACGCGGGAACTTATCGGGCTCTAGTCGGAAATGGTGGCGGCGATCCAAACTTCGCTATTAAAGAAGCCTATGTCGCGCTGCGGACCCCGGTCGGAAATGGTCTCGACTGGAAGGCCGGTGTGTTTGACACCATTATCGGTTATGAATCCTCGGAGAGCTACTCGAACCCTAATTACAGCCGATCCTTCGGCCACGGTCTCGAACCCAAGCAGCACACCGGCGTTCTGGCGACGTATAAGGCTACAGATGCCGTCACCTTGTCGGCGGGCATCGCAAACACGTATAACAATGCGTTCGGCGGCGATAATGTAAACGCTCGGGCGACGCGCGCAGGAGGTGTTCGAGCTACTGAATCGGAAAAGACCTACCTGGCCTCCGTCTCGATCACCGCGCCAGAGAGCTGGGGTTTCCTCAGCGGTTCAGCCTGGTATGCCGGCCTCATCGATGGCTTAGCAGGTAATTCACAGGACACCACCAGCCTGTACGCTGGCGGCAGCCTGAAGACCCCGGTTGAAGGACTGTCCGTGGGAGCCGCGTTTGATTATCGTTTCGGCGGCCCCAGCGCGACCGCAGCATATGCGGGAGGTAATTCGTGGGCCTATGCTATCGCCGGTTATGCCTCGTTCCAGGCCAACGAGAAGTGGAAGTTCAACATCCGTGGCGATTACACCGAAGGCACGGACGGGACGTTCTATGATCGGGGCGGCGATGGATTGAGAAACCTGCAAAACCGGCTCGGGGCTCTGACCCTCACAGCCGACTACGCGCTGTGGGCCAACGTGGTCAGTCGCGCTGAACTCCGTTGGGACCATAGCACGAGCGGCGACAAGCCGTACGGCGGAACTGTCGTGGGCGTTCCGAACCAGCGCAATGCTGTCACGCTGGCGTTGAACCTCATCTACAGGTTCTAATTCCGTCTTAAGAACACGAAACCCCTTCCGCGAAAAACGGAAGGGGTTTTTGTTTCACAATAGGCCATCAGAATTCGTGCTCCTTTTTGCCAACTCCTTTTGGCGGAATTTCGACGTACTGGATAAAAATGCACTGCCTCCATGGAGTCATGAAAATCTTTTCGAGTAGAAATGAGTTAAACTCAAGCCAGTTGCGACTAGACGCAGAGTCCTGGCACACCGTTTGCCTTTGCCCCGCATGTTAGTTACTCCCTGCGATGTGGTCGCTGGGGCTGACGTTGTGCTGCGCAGCCCCAGCCACCTCTTGTAGCGTGAGATTCCATTTGGATTTCTCGGCGCAGGGTAAAACAAATAAACCGATCAAAAAAAGCAATCAATGCAGGAGGAACTAAATGAAGTTTAATCAATGGACATTGGCGCTGGCCGCCGGCGGCGTGGTCAGCCTTGCGTCGGCAGTTCGTGCGGATGAGAAACCCATGAGTCAGGTGCTCACGGCGGTTTCTTCGACCACGCTGAGTGGTTATGTGAGCACGTCCGCCATATGGAAACCCGGCACCAGTAGCGCAGGCATCCCTGGCCGTGCTTTTGACGCTCCGGCCAGCAAGCACGATGGGTTCAACCTCGACGTGGTTTCGCTTATGCTTGCGAAGCCACTGAGCGACGATGGTTGGGCGGCAGGCTACACGGCTCAACTTTGGTTCGGTCCTGATGCGGTAGGCTTTAACACCGCCGCCCCCAGCCTTGCGGGCGCAGGCGGAGACTTGACTGTCAAGCAAGCTTACGTCGAACTTCGCGTGCCAATCGGAAACGGCATCGACGTCAAGCTTGGCCATTTTAACTATATCGGTGGCTACGAAGTCCCGGATTCAGGCGATGATCTGAACTACAGCCGTTCCTATGCATGGACCCTGGAACCGGCCA